>CAJFNT010000060.1 GCA_904395315.1 uncultured Clostridia bacterium | reverse complement strand
CTCGAAATCTTCTTCTTCATCTATTCGTGATCTTGTGCTTCTCTGACTTTTTCTTGTGTTGGCTCTCTGAGCATCCCATCTTCGGAATATCTCACGCTCCTCGTCATTTATTTCGATCTTGCTCTGTCTGTCAGGCATAGTAAGGCCTTCATCCGTGCGCGAATAGTTCTCATTCTGATTCATAACTTCAACAGCCGGCTCAGATATATCTTTCAATGTTGATCCGAACTTTTCTTCTATATCCTTGCGAAGCGCCCTGATCTCTGCCGAGCTCTGATTGCTTCTCTTTGAAAGGCGATAAAATCTGTTTCCTACCCAGCAGCTTATGATAAAATTGACAACTACCGAAAGCAGGAACCAAAGGAAACCTCCCAGCTTGGTCTGATAGCTTCTCTGCTCATTGTTCGATGCAGTCGTTGTCTGCGTCACACTGTTGGTTGTATCGACAACGTTGGTCTGCGGCGCCTGTGTTGCTGTTGAAACATCAGTTTCACCGCTTTCTCCTGCTGATGTATTTATCGTTGTCTGTGTTGTCTCCCCGCTCCCGTCCGGCTGCGGTCTGGTAGTCGCTGCCGCCATAGCCGAGCCTGCCGTGATCATGAGCGACATAGCCGCCGCGCATACCGCTACTGTTCTTCTTTTTACTGAATCTTTCATCTTCTTGTATTTCCTTTCATGTTATTATTGATCAGACCTCGCTCTGGAATGCGGCACGCAACGCGCCCTTTACAGGCAGTCTGCTAAGTTTCATTTTATTTGCCGTATATATCCTTATATATGCAAGCATTTTTTTATCATCGCGTTTACAGCGCTTGAATCCTATTATAAACCAATTCCAAAAGCTTACCGGCATTGTTTCGGTGTTTATCATCACTTCATGATAATGCCCCTGTGACTCCACTATTTCCAATGCAAGTTTCGGTATCATATAGTTATAGCACTGAGGTTCCTTTTTCCTCAGCTCAAGAATCAGTTTCCTTACTTTCTCCGCTCTGATCTGCGCTTCACGCTGATTTGCGTATGTGCCCTGCCATTGATATATCTCATACAGCAGTCTCGATATAAGCAATGGCGATCTATTATCTTCCACATCAGCCATCACATCCCTTTTTATAACATCATATGTGTTTCGCTGATACGGTTCATATCCTACCTTAGTAAGCAAACGGCGTATCTTGGCGGAATCCTCCTCTATCTCCATCGGCATTTTCTTTCGATGGGTTATCATTATGCCATATTTCTCCCAGTCTATATCATCATGCTCCATGATATATTTTGCACAGCCCATAGACAATTCTCTGTCTTCGGTGGAAGCTTCTATATATGCTATAAGCTCATAGAGTTCGTCCTCGCTCCATCCCTGAGGCACCGAAAATGTGTTGACTCCGTGTCCGGTTATGACTATCGGCGCCGCCAGCTCCAACAGTATAGATATATGCTTTCGCTTGCCGCCCATCATCTCATACCAGCTCTCGTAACCTCCGCCGCGTTTTATATGCGCGATGAAATTCATCAGTATACGCTTGTTCTTAGCCCCCATAAAACCAATACTGCTATAGATTATATTCATATACCGCGGCAAATTTTCCTTTATAGTCTCGATCTGCTCGCCTTCCGCATCCGACGCCTTGACTATTGATTCTATATCGTAGTTCTCGCCTTCACAGAGCTTTATTATACAATCGGTAACATATATCTCTGTGAGCTTTCTCGTTTCATCCGGAAACAGCTCGATATTATCATACATTACCTTTGTGATCTCGAACTTTACATCCTTCATCGAATCATCATCGATATTCCTGAAGAGCTCCTTCGCCCGCTCCGCGAACGCTTCATCACCTGCCGAACGCTTGAATTTCAGCAGTTTGCCTCCCATGCCCGGGAATGTGACATTCTGAGTAAGGGCGAACCAGTCAAGATAAGCGGACACAGACGATATCTTATATTTTTCATACTGTCTTCTTATCTCCTCAACTTCCATGTTGAACAGATTGGAAACTGCCACAGCCGAAAAATCTATATTCCCGAAATCAAGATAAATGCAGTTATCTCTGCTCTCGATAGCGTTCCTTGTTATATTATTTTTACCGTAAATAGTTCCGTGAAATACTATCCTGTCCTGCTTATCCGACGGAAGGTATACATTATATGTCGATATTCCGGTATTTCTCGAAATATCCCTTGGCAAGAGCCATTTAAGCGCTATAAGATACCTTTCTGTAAGATACTCATCGTCGGTGCTTATACATATATTTTTGATATTCTCCGATGTGAGCATTGTTACCGCATGATTTATGAGGTATGTAAGCTCTTTTTTGTGGAGATTTATAAACGTTATTATTTCCTCTTCAAGTCCGTCCGGCTTTGGAGGATCATTTATCACCGGCAAATATCTTATAAGTTCCGCATTCTGCTCTTCCTTGGTGAGATATGTCCTGAACAACTCCGAACCAAAGTACTGCTCCGGGAAGAAACTGTCGTCATATTCATCAAATATAAGAGCATGCGCGAAAAAATTCCCCTCATCACCGTTTATATCATAGCCCGAATATACCGACTGCACCGCCGCGAATTTGCCATCGGCAAGTCTTAGCGTCCTAAATGTCTTCGGAAACATTGACGGTATAGTCGGATCTCCAAGCTCCTTGGGATACTCTGTATCATTATTCTTCGGCAGCCTATAGCTCAAAAAACGCATCAATTCGGATACGTTTTCACGGGTCAGCCCCTGTGAGCAAGAATAAACCCGCTGTCCCGGCTGATTTGAAAGCCCCAGCTCGGGATCCGCAAGGCTGTGAAACACCGAAGTGTATATCATTTGGTATACCTTCATCTTTTCTCCATTCCTTTCCTTTTATCCTGCGGTGAAGACCGCTTTTGTTCTTTACCTGTTTTACGGCATGCACACCGTAATATCAATCCAATTCCTTTATACCTGTATACAGCTCATAATATCTGCCTCGCTGAGCAAGAAGTTCCTCATGCGTGCCTCGTTCTATTATTTCGCCGTTTTCCAAGACCATTATCGCGTCCGCGTTTCTTATAGTGGAAAGCCTGTGTGCTATCACGAATGTGGTCCTGTTTTTCATAAGCGCGTCCATGCCCTGATTTATATGCTGTTCGGTCCTTGTGTCTACCGACGATGTTGCTTCATCAAGGATAAGTATCGGAGCGCGTGAAAGAGCCGCCCTTGCTATATTCAAAAGCTGCCTCTGACCCTGTGAAAGATTCGCTCCGTCGCCGGTAAGCATCGTGTCATATCCGTTAGGCATATTTTTTATGAACATATGCGCGCATGATGTCATAGCAGCATTTTTTACCTCTTCATCGGTAGCGTCAAGTCTTCCGTAACGTATATTCTCCATTACCGTGCCGGTGAACAGATGTGTATCCTGTAAAACCATCGCTATATTCTTTCGCAGACTTTCTCTGTCCACATCTTTTATATTTATGCCGTCTATCGTTATTTCACCGCTGTCAGCGTCGTAAAAGCGTGTCAAAAGATTTGTTATTGTCGTCTTTCCCGCTCCAGTAGAACCGACAAACGCGATCTTCTGTCCGGGATGCGCATACACCGATATATTTTTAAGTATCACCTTATCGGGATCATACCCAAACGTAACATTATTTATTACCACATCACCCTTCACATTTCCAAGCTTTACCTTATTTGTATCATGCGCTGCCTCCGGCTCCTCATCCATGACCGAAAATACTCTTTCCGCACCTGCCAGAGCTGACATTATTACATTTACCTGATTTGCGATCTCATTTATAGGCCTCGCAAACTGCTTTGAATAGTTTACAAAAACGGTGAGACCACCTATATCAAGAGCTGCAAAGCTGAAATTTCCGGCGCCGATACGGCCGAGTCTTGTGAAGAAAGCCAGCACAGATCCGATAAAAGCTGTTATCGTGTAGCTTACCTGAGATGTGGCATTCATACACGGTCCCATGATGCCTCCCAGGAAATTCGCTTTCGCCTGTATTTTCCTGAGCTTTGTATTGAGCTCATCGAACTCAGATTTCACTTTTTCCTCATGGTTGAATACCTTTACAACTTTTTGTCCTGTTATTATCTCCTCTATATATCCGTTGACCTCACCCAGTGTTGACTGCTGTTTTGAGAAATACTTTCTCGTGTGCGAGGCTATCGTTCCTCCGACCTTTGCCATAAAAGGCGTGAGCAGCAGAGTTACAAGTGCGAGCGGGACATTGGTTATAAACATAAGCACCATGGAGCCGACAAGCGTCAGCGCTCCCGAAAACATCTGCAAAAGAGTCGAATCGAACATCTGACCTATATTGTCCACATCATTCGTGAATCGGCTCATTATGTCCCCCGCGCTGTTGGTGTCAAAATATCTCACGCTGAGCTTCTGAAGCTTTGCAAAAAGATCGTCTCTTATCCTTCTGAGGGTATTTTGTGAAACGCGTATCATAGTCCGCGACTGTATAAATGTCGCCGCGACACCTATAAGGTATATAAGCGCCATAACAGCGAGACCGATCAAAAGATCCTGTATCCTCTCCGCCGCGCTTACCCCGGTTTCACCAAGATTATTAATTACGGGCTTGAGCATATATGTTCCGGCAAGATTGGCGCCGGCGCTTATCAAAACACACGCGATAGCCAGAAACACTTTAGCCTTGTCCTCGCCTATATACATAAGCAGCCGCTCTATCGCCCTTTTCATATCCTTGGGCTTGCTTTTTTCGGCGTATCTGCGGTCTCTGCCGCCTCCGCCCATCCCGCGTGGTCCCATAGGAGGCATTTACGACACCTCCTTCTCTTTATTGATCTGTGAGTAATAGATATCTCTGTACTCATTGCACGATCTCATCAATTCGTCATGAGTTCCCTCTCCGACTATACGTCCATCGTCCAGAACAAGTATCTTGTCGGCATCTATGACCGAGCTTATACGCTGTGCTATTATTATCTTGGTGGATCCACCAAGCTCGTCTCTGAATGATTCGCGTATACGCGCCTCAGTAGCGGTATCCACAGCGCTCGTGGAATCATCCAGTATCAATATCTTAGGATGCTTCAAAAGCGCCCTCGCAATGCAAAGCCTTTGCTTCTGACCGCCGGATACATTCACGCCGCCCTGTCCGAGCTCCATGTTATATCCATCAGTAAACGAGCTGACGAATCCGTCAGCCTGAGCCGCTTTTGCCGCCTCGCGTATTTCCGAGATGTCGGCGTTCTCGTCGCCCCAGCGCATATTGTCCTCAATGGTCCCCGAAAACAGAACATTTTTCTGAAGTACCATGCCAACTCCGTCACGCAAGTTTTTGAGGCTGTAATCTTTGACATTTACTCCGTCAACCAATACCTCTCCCTCAACAGCGTCATAAAGTCTGGGTATCAGCTGCACAAGAGAGCTTTTTCCGGAGCCGGTCACTCCTATTATGCCGAGGATACTGCCGGGTTCAACAACGAACGAGATATTTTTTAAAACATCATCTTCACGGTTCTCATAGTATTTGAACGACACATTCTTGAATTCGACCTTGCCCTCGCTAACGAGCTTATCTTTATATTTTGCGTTTTCATCCGTAAGGTCGGACTCGGTGTCGAGCACCTCCGATATCCTCTTCAGCGACGCAGACGCGCGCGATGAGTTTATTATCATCATCGACACCATCATAAGCGATCCAAGTATCTGCGTTATATACTGTATTATCGCGCTCAGCGATCCTACTCCCATGCCGCCGGCAACAGTTATATTTCCGCCGCGCCAAAGAGTCACGAGCGTCGCTATGTTCATCGCCAGCGTCATTACGGGCATCGTGCAGACAACTATCTTCATGGCATTGTATGTCGACTCGCAAAGCTCGGAGCTCGCCTTGCCGAAACGTTTTATCTCTGTTTTATCTCTTACAAACGATTTAATTACGCGTACATTGGTTATATTCTCCTGCGTGCGCGAATTCAGCATATCTATTTTGCTCTGCATAACAGTAAATCTCGGCATAGCAGTCTTTAGCAACAAAAATATGGCAATACCCAGAAGCGGAATCATTACAAGTAATATCATTGCCAGCCTCGCATTTATACTGCATGCCATAATGACCCCGCCTATAAGCATTCCCGGCGCTCTCACCGCGGAAATAAGCACCATACGCGTTATATTCATTATCTGTGTTATATCGTTTGTTAGACGTGTCACAAGCGATCCTGTCGAGAAATCATCAATGTTTTTAAATGAAAATGTCTGAACCTTATCGAACACAGCCTTACGCAAGTCGCTGCTGAAATTAACAGCGCCGTTTATCGCAAAATAATGACCTCCTATACCTCCGATTATCATCAGACAGATAAATCCGATCATCATTGCCGCATGAGCGGCAATATACGGGACCCCGAGCCCTATGGCTCCTTCGGTGCCGATCCCCTTATCTACCATTTCACCCATCATTCTCGGCAAAACGATTTCTCCCGCTACTTCTGTAAGCATCAAAAGCGGACCGAGTATAAAATAAAGCTTATAAGGCTTTATAAACCGCAGATATCTCCTCACCCAATCATATCCTTTCGCTCACAAATGTTACCCGTTCCGCGGATCATATGTCCGCGGAACGGCGCTTAAAATATCAACCCTTTTGTTTCTTTAACGCGGCTTCTATAAAAGAAGCAAACAGCGGATGCGCATTGTTTGGGCGTGACTTGAATTCCGGATGGAACTGAACTCCTATATACCACGGATGGTCAGGTATCTCTACCATTTCAACCAATTTCTCATTCGGCGACATGCCGCTTATAGTCAAGCCCGCATCAGTAAGCTCTTTTCTGTAAAAATTATTATATTCATAACGATGACGGTGACGTTCATATATAAGCGTGTTTCCGTATACTTTCTCAGCAAGGGATCCTTCTGTGACCTTACACGGATAAAGCCCCAGACGCATTGTCCCGCCAAGATTTTCAACATCCTTCTGTTCCGGCATGAGATCTATTACAGGGTGCGTTGTCTCGGGATCGAGCTCGCTCGAATTTGCATCGGCATATCCCAGAACGTCTCTCGCGTATTCTATCACCGCTATCTGCATCCCGAGGCATATCCCGAAATACGGGATATTGTTCTCACGCGCATATTTCGCGGCAAGCACCTTACCCTCGATTCCTCTGTCGCCGAATCCGCCCGGAACGAGTATACCATCGCTGCCCTGCAGAAGTTCATCCACAGTTTCTTTGGTGACCTCCTCTGAGTTCACCCAGTTTATATTCACATTTGTATGGTGCTGTATACCGCCGTGCTTGAGCGCTTCAACTATCGATATATACGCGTCATGCAGCGCCACATATTTTCCCACGAGCGATATCGTGACCTCGTCCTTGTCGCCGTGGAGAAGATCTTTCGCAACATCAACTATCTCCTTCCACTGACCGAGATCCGGCGTTCTGTTCTCAAGACCGAGCTTTCTGCACACTACGTTCGCAAGTCCTTCCTTTTCAAGGAAGAGCGGTACTTCATACAGCGTCTCAAGATCTATATTCTCTACAACGCTGTCCTGTGAAACGTTACAGAAGAGCGCTATTTTTTCTTTCGTGCCCGGTTCAAGAGGCTTTTCTGTCCTCAAAACTATAACATCCGGCTGGATACCGAGGCTCAAAAGCTCTTTTACACTATGCTGGGTCGGTTTTGTCTTCTGTTCTCCCGAGCTGCTCAAAAACGGCACGAGTGTGAGATGGATATATATACAATTCTCTTTTCCGACCTCGTTTGCGACCTGACGTATAGCCTCAAGGAACGGAGTAGACTCAATATCGCCCACAGTTCCGCCGATCTCGGTTATCACCACATCGGTGGATTGATGCTTGGCAACCCTATACACTCTTTCCTTTATCTCATTCGTTATATGCGGTATCACCTGAACGGTCTTGCCTTCATAATCTCCGCGTCTTTCCTTATTTATTACCGTCCAATATATTCTTCCGGTCGTGACATTTGAATTTATGCTCAGATTTTCATCGATGAATCTCTCGTAATGACCGAGGTCAAGATCCGTTTCCGCCCCATCGTCGGTAACGAACACCTCGCCGTGCTGATAAGGGCTCAAAGTACCCGGGTCTACATTTATGTAAGGATCGAACTTCTGCATCGTTACCTTATAGCCTCTCGCCTTGAGCAGTCTTCCCAGTGACGCTGCCGTTATTCCCTTACCGAGACCGGACACAACTCCGCCCGTAACAAAAATGTACTTAGTTGCCATTGTTTTTTCTCCTTAATATATTGATCTTGTCGCATTATTATGCTTTTTTGTACTTATTCACGAAGCGCGCTATCCTCAAGAGCGCCTCTTCGATCTTTTCTATCGAATACGCGTAAGAGCACCTTACGAATCCCTCCCCGCATTCTCCGAACGCATTTCCCGGCACCACCGCAACTTTCTCTTCCTCAAGAAGCCTGTTGCAGAATTCTTCGCTCGTCATGCCGGTGGATCTTATGCACGGGAATACATAGAAAGCTCCATACGGTTCAAAGCACGACAGCCCCATCTTCCGGAACCCGTCGACTATCACTCTTCTTCTGTAGTTATATTCCCTGCGCATGTCCTCGACATCGTCATCACAGCTGCGCAATGCCTCTATGGCCGCATATTGGCTCGTTGTCGGCGACGACATGATCGCGTACTGATGCACCTTTGTCATCAGCTTGATTATCTCTTTCGGGCCCATTGCGTATCCGAGCCTCCAGCCTGTCATGGCATACGCTTTTGAAAATCCGTTTACGACAACTGTCCTGTCATACATTCCCCTGATCGCCGAAAACGGGGTATGCGGCTCTCCGCTGTAGCGAAGCTCGCCGTATATCTCATCCGAGAGCACGAGTATGTCCGTTCCTTCAAGCACATCCGCTATCGCCTCAAGATCGGCTTTTGACATTACCGCGCCGGTGGGATTGTTCGGATACGGCAATATCAGCAGCTTGGTCTTATCTGTGATCTTCTCTCTCAGCTGATCCGGCATCAGCCGGAAATCATTTTCCTCTTTTGTTTCTATAGTGACCGGAACGCCTCCCGCCATCACTGTGAGCGGTCTGTAGCATACAAAGCTCGGCTCCGGTATGAGCACCTCGTCACCCGGTCCCACAACGCTTCTTATCATCGCGTCTATCGCTTCCGAGCCTCCCACCGAGACAAGGATCTGATCCTTCGGAGAATACTCGACGCCGTATTTGCGTTTATTAAATGACGCTATCTCCTGCCTGAGCTCCAGCAGCCCGCTGTTCGCGGTATAATATGTCCTGCCGCTTTCAAGGCTGTATATCCCCGCCTCTCTTATGGTCCACGGCGTCACAAAATCCGGCTCGCCCACTCCGAGCGAGATCGCGTCCTCCATCGTTGCCGCCGCGTCAAAAAATCTTCTGATCCCGGACGGAGGCAGAGCGCTCACTACCGGATTGACCAATTTATCGTAATTCATAAAGTTATCACCTGTCTTGTATCTTTTTCGTTATCATCGAATATTATGCCCTCCGACTTGTACTTTTTCAGCACAAAGTGTGTTGCCGTTGAGATTATAGAATCCATCGGCGCAAGCTTGCGGGCGACAAACAGGGCAACATCCTTCATTGTCTTTCCCTCGATCATAACGGAGAGATCATACGCTCCCGACATAAGGTAAAGCGCTTTCACCTGCGGATATTTATAGATCCGCTCCGCCACGCGATCAAACCCCTCGCCGCGCTGCGGTGTCACGCGCAGATCTATAAGTGCGGTGACCACATCACGGTCCGTTTTGTCCCAGTTGACGATCGTCTTATATCCGGCGATTATATGATCTTCCTCAAGCTCTTTCAGCTTGGCAGATACCTCCTCCTCGCTCAGCCCGAGCATCCTCGCGATCTTAGAAGCGCTCACGATCCCCTGCTCCTTATCAAGTATCCGTAAAATATCGTCCATTTCCCTCACACTCCGATACTGTTAAAATCAGATGACTGCGAGAATAGATCCTCACTTGTCATGCCGTTGAAAGTTAAAGTTAAAAAAGAATATAACTATGTCATTCTATCTTAATATTATACAGTAAAACCATGAAAATTTCTATAGTTTTTTCAAAAAAAATTGTACAAAAATAAAAAAATTTTCTCGGCTTATGTATCCCCTGTCGAAATCGTGTCAAGGCGCCGTCAAAGTATCATGAAAAATGTGCCTGCCGTGATCAGAACGGAGCCGATAATAGATTTGACCGTGAATTCCTCATGCAGGAACACCGCCGCCATAACAAGTGTCAGAACTATACTGAACTTATCGACCGGAGCGACTCTTGACGCGTCTCCCAGCTGCAGCGCCTTATAATAACAAAGCCATGACGCTCCCGTGGCGAGTCCGGACAAGATCAGGAATATCCAGCTCTTCTTGCCTATACCGCTTATGCCGTGCTGCGCGCCCGTTATGAACACTATCCCCCACGCCATGACCAGCACGACCGCCGTCCTTATAGCAGTCGCAAGATTGGAATTGACATTCTCTATACCCACCTTTGCAAGTATGGAGGTCGCCGCCGCAAACACAGATGAAAGTATCGCTAAGACAAACCACATGATAAAAACATCACCTTTCCTGATAATATAAATATTTTATATTTATATTATATCACCGAGCACAGACATTGTACAGAGCAAATTCAATATTTGAACGCGAAAAAAGCACGGTAATGATCCGTGCCTTTTCCATAAGCGATAATGTAATTTAAAAGAAACAGCGATTTTACAGCCCGGCGAGTGTCTTTCCGAGCTCAGCGCACTTTTCGAGCGCTTCGTCATCCGGAGCCTCGTTGGCGATAACGCCCTCTCCGCCGATGAGAGAAGCTCCCGCGTCGGTCACGCGCTCCTGCCATGACCGCATCCATTCCCCGTCGCCCCATCCGTAAGACCCGAACAAGGCAACATTCTTTCCTCCGAGCTTGCTCTCAAGCTCCGAGAAGAACGGTTCAAATTCTCCCTCCTCCAGGACTTCAGCGCCCATAGCGGGACATCCGAGAGCAAGGTTTGGATAACCCGCGGCGGTCTCCGCCGATATGTCTGAGACCGAAAAGAGCTCGCATTCTCCGCCCGCGGCCTTTACCGCGTCGGCAACGGCATTTGCCATCGTCTCTGTATTTCCGGTCCCGCTCCAATAGATAACAGCAGTTTTTGCCATAGTTTAATCCTCCTGAAAAATAATATATTAGGTGGAACTGCCGCGCTGAGGCGGCAGTCGGCCTCAAGCTTATTTGTTTCATGCCGCGCAGAAGATCTTCACGAGCGACTGCCCGTTCCTGATCCGTTTTAGTATAGCGTCACGGCACACATCATATCTCCTGAAACATTCCTTGCACTTTTCAACATCGCCGTATACGCGCCAATAGCCCGTATACAGACAATTTTCATTTTTATGATTCATAAATCCGTAAATATCACCGATGGGATACCCGAGGAACGCGCCTATCTCATGCGGGAATTCCTCTGAATCCGTCACCCTGTTTCTTAACGTTTCGATCATCAGACCGATATCGGCGTTTTTCGGATAACCGAATCCCTCGAGCAGTTTTGAGATCTCCGCGTCCGAAAGTCTTTCCCTCAGCTTATTTTTCCTGTAAAGCATAACGAGCGCGCGTTTCCCGCATTCACAGAGTATCTCAAGATATATCCCCTTTTTATTGAGCTCACTGTTCAAAGAGCAAAGCTCCCTGCAAAGCGCCGGATGGTCGCTTTTTCTGCATGAGAATATATTCGCCGGTTTTATACCTGCAAGCGCCGGAGCGCAGTGATAAGCTATCAATGTATCGAGCATATAGTCACCTCTTCTTTTAATTAGCAAAAGCTAACCCGCATTCAAAAACTTGGGGACCGAATCATCGGCCCCTTGTAAAAACATAAGGCGATAAGGCGTTCAACTCTCTGATCCGTCAGCGAGTTGCATAACTTTAAATTTAGTTAGCATTTTCTAACCTCGTTGATATATTACCATATTTTCTGCCCGTTGTCAATACCTTTTTTATATTTTTATTCCACTCCCGCGGCATCTTTTGCAAGACGGTCAGCCA
Source organism: uncultured Clostridia bacterium (assembly GCA_904395315.1). GTDB lineage: Bacteria > Bacillota > Clostridia > UBA1381 > UBA1381 > Ornithomonoglobus. Next base: position 35,068 of record CAJFNT010000060.1, on the reverse strand, counting down.
TGTCGTTATACTTATCGCCCGAATGGCCCTTTACTTTTATAAAACGCACATCCAGCCGGTCTTTTACCGAATCGTAAAAAGCCTTATAATCAATTGTGCCCTTCTTGTTTGTTTTCCATTCGCCGGTGCACCATTTCTCTATACCGGCATAGTCATAATACAGATCAAGCTTGTCTATGCCATGCTCCAGACAATATCTCATCGCCGCCATAGACCCTCTTATCTCTCCCGCAACGTTCCGCATCGCGGCAAGCTCCTCATCCTCGAACGCCTCGCTCATCGTCACTTCTCCGCCGTCGAATATGACAGCTCCGTAAGAAAACACCTTTGTCCTTATATTGTAGCTTCCGTCAACGTACGCGGTCACAGCTCCGTCTCTCGGCTCCGCGCCCGCGCTGTCCTGACCGGCTGCGAACCGCTCCGCCTCGGCTCTGTCCGCAAAGCTTTTATACGCCGCGCCCTTGAAGCCCATCACCTGCTTTTTGCACTCATCCCAGGTCCCAAACACGCCTGTTTCCCTGCCGCATTTAACTGCGTAATATTTTTTTGCCATTTATCTTTTCCCTTCCGAAATATATCTCCGCGCTCAGACGGTCGTAATATCTATATCATATTTTTCAAGCGTCTCACGCCATTCATCATCAAGCTGTATATCCGTTATAAACGAATCGAGCGCGGACACCGGCGCTATCACCGGCACGCCAAGCCTTCCGAGTTTATTGTGATCACACAAAAATATCGCCTGATCCGAGCATTCGAGCATTGCCCGCTTTATCTCCGCCTCGTCCTCGGAAGAATCTATAAGTCCGCGCGTAAGCGTCACTCCTCTGCACGAGAAAAAGAACTTGTTTGCCGCAAGATTTTCGCGTATCATCCGTTCTGTAAATCTTCCGACATAGGACATATTCTTTTTTGAGAGCAGTCCGCCGGTGCATATCAGCTTTATATTCTCGCAATCCGCAAGCTCGGTCACGATGCTCATAGCGGTCGTTATCACCGTGAGTCCCTTTTTGTCCTTGAGATGTCTTGCAAGATGGAGCGCCGATGTGCTGGCGTCAAGGAAAATAGTTTCCCCGTCGCGTATCAGTTCGGACGCGCGCTTTCCTATCCGTCTCTTCGCCTCCGAATTTACAGTGTCACGCTCCTTCACGCCGAGATCCTGCCCCGGCTCTCCGGAGAGAGTCGCCCCGCCGTAGGTCCTGACGAGCACGCCCTGCTTTTCAAGCTTTAAAAGATCGCCCCTTATCGTCTCCGGCGTCACATCAAATCTGTTCGCAAGCTCGGTCACAAGCACGCGTTTATTCAGGTTCACGAGCCGCTCTATCTCATTCCTGCGTTCTACAGCAAGCATTTTATACCTCCGTTTTCGCTTTGGATTATCCATATGATCCCCGGATATGTATTTTCCGGTCACCCGATATCTTTATCAGATATAAAAAAACAATACCGCACAAACTGTGCGGCACTTCGCTACTTAATGACCCTTACCGCATCGGCAAGATCGACCGCGCCTGTATAGAGCGCGCGTCCCACGATCACTCCTTCAACGCCGGTCGGCACAAGCGATCTAATATGCTCGATGCTCCCCACTCCGCCGGAGGCGATTATGTCTATCCCTGTCGAATCGACCATCTCTTTCATAGCAGGCACATTCGGACCCTTTAGAGTTCCGTCTGTGGAAATATCGGTATAGACTATCGTTTTGACGCCTATCTCCGCCATCCGTTTCGCAAGATCAACAGCGGTATATCCCGAGGTCTTTTCCCAGCCCTCTACAGCCGCCATGCCGTCTTTGGCGTCGATGCCTATAACTATCTTTTCGCCGTGCTTTCTTACCGCTTCCTCCACGAAACCGATATCCGATACCGCCTTCGTGCCTATTATCACTCTTTCAATACCGCAGGAGAGTTTCGCCTCTATGTCCTCCATCGAGCGTATCCCCCCTCCGGTCTGTACGGGAACATCCACAGCCGCGCATATCCGCTTTATGATATCCGCGTTTACCCCGTGACCTTTCACGGCTCCGTCAAGATCGACCACATGTATGTACTCTCCGCCGAGCGATTCCCACTTTTTCGCCATCTCGACAGGATCGTCACCGTAAACGGTCATATCCGAAAAGTTCCCGCGCAAAAGCCGAACGCATTTTCCGTCTTTTATATCTATAGCCGGGTAGATCCTCATTCCTCGTTTCCCTCCGTTTTCTCGGTAAACGCCTTTACCATACTCATGATACGGTCTCTTTCCATCTTCATGCTGACCTTGTTCACAACGAACCTTGCGCTCAGCGGACATATCTCCTCAAGCACATCGAGCCCGTTCTCACGAAGCGTTGCGCCCGTTTCGACAATATCCACTATAACATCCGAAAGTCCGACGAGCGGGCCAAGCTCGACCGAGCCGTTCAGCTTTATTATGTCGATCGTCCTGCCCTTTTCATCCTGAAAATATTTTCTCGCTATATTCGGATACTTTGACGCCACCTTTAGATCAGTCATTGTGTCGAGCTTCCCTTTCAGCTCCGGACGCCCGCAAACACACATCTTGCATCTTCCGAAGCCGAGATCCACCATCTCATAGAGATTCCTGCTCTCTTCGAGCAATGTATCCTTTCCCACTATGCCTATATCCGCCGCGCCGTACTCAACATACGTTGGCACATCCGACGCCTTTACAAGTATGAACTTCATCTTGTTCTCTTCATCGGTAAAGATAAGCTTTCTTGTTTTCTCCTTCATCTCGGAGCAGTCCATGCCGATGGATATGAAAATATCCATTGTCAGCTCTGCGAGCCTGCCCTTTGCCAAAGCTACAGTTAAATATCTCATTTATTCTTCCTTCTGTTTCTATGATTATAGTCTGCGGAAACCCATGTCCTGCGGTGTAGGCGCTGCCGGTCTTGCGTCGGCGCCGCTGTAGCCGAGGAACTCATTGACCGTCGTCTCTATATTGTCGCCGCGCTCATAGTCGTATATCACGAGCCGTCCGTCCGGATAAACTCTCAGAACGCATGTGTTGTCTGTCGCTTTCGCATATTCTTCCGCCGCGGCAAAATCCTTTTCGCCTATATACATCTCTGTAAGACATCCGTTGACACGCAGATTATACGCTGTATCGTACGCCAGCCCTTCCGCGTTATCCTCGGCATATACGAGTGTGGACGGCACAGCGGAGCTTTCCGATCTGTACACCTGCATGATCCTGTTCACGCCGACCGCGCAGCCGACTGCGCCCATAGCGCGTCCGAACATACCCATGAGGTTATCGTATCTGCCTCCCGCGGCTATCGGGAACCCTACACCGTGGGTGTAGCATTTGAATATCGATCCGGTATAATAGTCTATGCTCTGGAGCATACCGAGATCTATAGATATATATTTCTCAAATCCGTAAAGGCATAACAGCTCGTATATCCTCCTCAGATTTTCAAGCGCGGCCTTTGATGTCTCATTCAGCCCTTCGGCATACGCCCTGTCGAGCACCGAGACATCGCCGAAAAGATACGGCAGGTCGATCATTATCTTCTTGATATTATCATCTATATCAAGCTTATTTACTATATTCTTTATACCCTGCGAGTCTTTCGAGTCGATCCTCGCTCTTAACCTCTCCGTCGTGTTTTCATCGAGCTCTAACTGTTCAACGAGCCCGTTGAAAAACGCCACCTGTCCGATCTCCATAGAAAACTCTTCTATACCCAGCGCGTTCACAGCCTCCATAGCCGCGGCTATCACCTCCGCGTCCGCCTCGGGCGAATACGAGCCTATCAGCTCTATGCCGCTCTGCGTTATCTCTCTGCGGCGCACACCCTCTGTATGCTCCGCTCTGAACACGCTCCCGGTGTACATATAACGTATAGGCAGAACATGCTTCTGCTCCTTTGTCGCCGCCATTCTGGCTATAGACGTTGTGAAATCCGGGCGCAGCGCCAGTATCCTTCCCTGCTCGTCAAAGAACTTGTACAGCTTCTCCTGCGTTATCTGTCCGCTCTCACCGCTGTAACAATCATAGTACTCGAACGCCGGGGTTTCCACCTCCTTATAGCCGAACGATGCGAACACCGTCCAAAGCGTGCTTTCTATCTCATTTTTAACGGCGCACTCCTCCGGGAGCACATCGTTTACGCCGTTCGGCGTATGCAATTTCCAATCAGGCATTTCTGTATTCCTCTCTGTAATGACTTTCCTCCGGTCAGGACCGGAACGGCAGCGGCAGTCCCATCCCGCAGACCAACTCGTTCGCTCTTTTTAGCTGTTTTGAACGGTACTCAAAAATGTCATGTGTATCGGATCCGACGCTTACGCCGATCCCCGCGCGCTTAACGGCGTTTCGTTTTGCCGCGTTCGTCAGAAAATCATAATAATATATATAATTCCCGGAGGTATTGATCTCCCAGAACATATTCTCCGTTTTCAAGACCTCCGTCATATCCAGACCGTATCTTTCGCTCATCGCAAATATATCGCAATGCGCGAGTCCGACCGGGCATCCAAAACGGTGCCGCCATTCCACAAACTCAAAAAAATCCATGGCTCTGTAATCGTCAAGGCTCTCAAACAGCACGTAATCGATCCCGTCAAGATCATATGTAAGCAGATCGTCCGGTCTCGGCCGCGTGCCTATCTCAAGCCCGGTCAGCACCCTTATATATCTTGAATATTTCGCGGCGCACCTTTTTATATCCTTTATATACGCTCCCACCGAGCTCCCTATCGAGAACTGATGGTCTGTTATCCCGACAACATCAACGCCGTGCGATATTGCGTTCTCTGCGATCTCATCGGGAGTATTCCTGCCGTCATAGCTGAAAATCGTATGATTATGCAGATCCATTATCATTCGCGCCGCCTCCTTCCTGCCGGACACAGATCATCCGGACCGCATGACCGTGCCGAAAAAACATACTGCCGCGCGCTATTATACGAATAAAGCAACAGCAAAACGCGCGCGGCATTCATGTATATTATATCATGCGCTGTGCATTTTTTCAATACCGAATTAAAACTTTTCGGCGATCGCGCCTCCGCTTTGAGCCCGAAAGGCGCGAGTAACTGTTTATTCTCTCGGCGATTCCAGCGCCGCCGGAGTCGCCGTCGGAGCCGGTATCTCGCTCATCTGCGGCTCGTACGGAGTCGGAGCGGCAGTCGGTATCGACGCGATATACTCGTCACGGTCGGCTATCTGCTTCTGCAGCTCTCCCACCTGCTCTTCCAGTTCAGCCACTCTCGCCTTCAACTCATGATTTTCCTGTATCGACGCCACACTTGTCCTGTAGCCCTCGGTGTCTCCCGCAAGTATGCCTATGATCCCCGCCAATACCACAACGGCCGCGGCTATTATAACGACAGCCGTTATCCTTCGTTTAAGCTTTTTGCGGCGTCCCTGTTCTATCTTGCCGTAATTATTTATTCCCATTTAAACAGCCCTTTCCGATGTTATATGATACGATTATTGTATCACAAACATCCTCGCTCTTCAAGAGCAAAACAGAAAATTTAAAATATTATTGCCCGCCCGTCCCGCCATTAAACTTTTCTGCCGATTTTGCAAAGAAAATGCGGATTTTGCAAAATCTATTGACATTCGGCGCCGGATACTGATACAATCATATCAGTATAAAAATATTGCTGTATCCGCGCGGGAGGAGTTGAGCAAATGGACAGCGTAACTTACAAGATCGCTTCGTTTCTTGCCAAAATGGGACATATACAAAAAAGCGACATAGATATCTGCCGCTACGGCATAGAGCTTTTCATTATTTCTGTGCTGGAGGTCGCGTCTGTGCTGTTTATATCTCTGTTCGCGGGAAATTTCATCTTTACGGCGGTCTTCCTCTGCACGTTTATCCCGGTACGGATATACGGAGGAGGATACCATGCCGATACCAGGCTGAGATGCTATCTGCTGTTTCTTGCGGTGTATGTTTTATTCAGCATCGCGGTGCGGTTTGAGATATTCATGCAACACAGCGCGGTATTGTCTTTTATACCTATACTGTCCCTCGCGGCGGTGACGCTGTGGGCTCCGCTCTCCGAGAAATCCGTGAATGGGGCTGAGAAAAAGAGATACCGCCGTATAAGCATTATATTTGCCGGCGCGGAAGCCGCGGCCGCAGTCTGCTCTGTGCTGCTCGGTTTTTACAATATCTATATTTACATAATGATCCTGAGCGCGCTGACTTCGCTTCTCTCCATCACAGCGGGAAAGATAAAGAACACCATCCGAGGAAAACAGTAAATGCATATGTAAACATTGAAAAACGCATAGATCGGTGCTATAATAACTGTATAGGCCCAAATGCTTTCGGCGACCGCGGGACCAATGTTCCGCGGTCGCCTGCGGGGACATATAAAAAAAACTGGAGGTATCGGTGATGCGTGTGGCTGTATGTGATGACAGCAAAGAAATAGTGGAACAAGTTATCGGATATATCGATAGATTCTCCGGCGGACGCTATGATATTAAATACAAACGGTTTTACTTGGCGGAGGATGCGATGGACTATTATAAAATGAACGGGAACACCTTCGACATCCTCATAACAGATATAGAGTTCAACGGGACGATGAACGGCATAGAGCTCGCGTCCAGGGTCAGGAACAGGGACGAAGAGGTCGTGATATTTTTTCTTACCTCGCATAGTCATTACGCTATAGACTGCTTCAACGCCCGTCCGTTCAATTTTTGGCGAAAGCCGCTTGAATACGAGGCTCTCGAGTTCGAATTGTCTCTGGCATTCAAACAGCTCTGCAGGAGCAATGATTTTATCGATATCATCGTGCGCAAGGAAAACAAAAGGATAAAATACAGCGATATACTATACATAGAAAAAAAGGGACGGAAAACGGTCTTCCATACCGTTTCCGGAGATCTCTGCGCAAACGTCTCTTTGTCGGAATTGGAGACCAGACTTCCGCCGCAGCGGTTCGTAAGGATATACCAGTCGTATATTATCGATATAACAAAAGTCGAACAGCACCACAAAAATCAAGTAAAGATCAAAGGGGTGGAGGAAGAGCTGGAGATCGGAAGAACATTCATGGGTACGTTCAACAGACGGTACACACGCTATAAAGAAGGGTTGTGACGGCGAATATGAGTATTTTTGATATTGCGGATCTATCCACCGGTTTTTTTGATGCGCTTTACACTATTATATTGTTCGAAGCATTCCTTGAGCGCAAAGAAAATGTGAAGCCCTGGATCTACTATGCGGGAGCTGCTGCTTTGGGCTGCATGATAAATTTCAGCAACCATCTGTTTTCTACAAATTTATTAAATATGATGGTAATGATTATTTTGGAATTATTGTTTTCGATACTGTATATAGGCAGCACAAGCAGAAGAACTATCGCGGCAATATTCAGTTTTATGGTCTCATCTGTATCTGAAATAGTAGTGCTTATGTGCATGTCTATCCTTCTTGACGGACATGTAGCATCAATAATTGCAGACGGTACATACAGGATAATCGGCATAGCTGTTTCAAAAAGCGTCGGCACCGCGCTTTCTGTATTTGTATACTATAAAATAAAACGAAAAATGAATCTTATTGACAGTGTATACTGGATACTGTTTTTACTCGTGCTTTTATCCATAATAATCACCGTGCATACATTCTATCTTGTTCTTGCTGTGGGTGTAGACAAGGTATTGCGTATAAGGATCTATATCTGTACCGCAGGTCTTATCATGACATGTATAACCATACTCTTTCTGTACGACAGAAACACAAAGCAGCGTTCCGAACTGTCGGACGAACGTCTTATAAGCAACAGTCTGAAAGACAGGATGAAGCATTACAGCGAGATAGCCGAGGCTTATGACAGGACACAATCGCTCAGGCATGATTTGAAAAACCATCTGCTCACGGTAAGGGCAAAGGCGGAGCGCGGAGACTTGGAGGACTGCATTGCCTACATAGACAATATTATCGGGAACTCGCCAAGCAGCGCGCGGTTCGACACCGGCAACACCGCGCTCGACGCTATGCTCGGGGCAAAAAAAGAAGAAGCAGAGAAGAAGGGTATACGTTTTAAAACAAAGCTCACCATACCGCCCCAACTGCCGCTGGCTGACGAGGACACGTGCGTGATATTCGGCAACGCTCTGGACAATGCGATAGAAGCGTGTGAAAAGCTTGATTCGGACAGATATATATTTGTGCTTATAAAATATGACGGAAAAGATCTTATATGCAGGATCGAAAACTCCTGTCCGAAGAACACTTCCGTAACGAACAAAACGACCAAGCCGAACAAACATGAGCACGGTATAGGCAGGCGCAATATAGAACGGGCGCTCGAAAAATACTCCGCTTTTACCGATACCGAAGTGCATGACGGCGCATATATCCTTTCAATCCTGTTTGAAAACATCGGAGCAAAAAGCTGACTGTTTCGTTTATACAATGCGGATTTTGCAAAGAAAATGCGGATTTAGCAATGTTTATTGACAACAACATTTATTGATGATAAAATCAAGTAAACAGCATATTTAACAGCAAAAAAAATGCTGTCACAACAGCGGATAGGAGGTGTTTATCATGAACATACTGAAAAAAGCCGCAATGGCTTTTTTGAGCAAATACGGCGCCGCGGCGGCAGCCTGCGCATTCGCATGTGTATTCGTTTCGGCAAACTCGCCGTGTACTGGCCCATTCTATGAGCCGGACGAGCCGGCCGGGATCGAACGATTCAAGCGAATGAACAAATAAACGGGCATATGAAGATCGGAAACACCGCAAAGATCAAAAATGTTTCCACTATTATATACAGCTCCCTTTCGGGAGATGTATATAATAATGTCATCACTTAATATTATACGGGTATCACGGACTCGATCCTGTTTCTGTCGCAGGTCCTGTGAGCTTATCACAAAAAATAAAAAAGCGTCACTCAAGCGGTTAAGTTACTGTGATACAATGGATAATATTATTGATGCAAAGATAAACATACATAAGAAAAAAGAGAGACCCATTATCATAAAAAATGCAACTCACATGATATCAGGTGATCCCTCTTCTATATACAGTATACACATTTTTCATCAAAATGTCAAGTATTTTGAAGAGGTTCTCTTTTTGATTATGTAGAAATAAACAAGAGGAGGATTTAAAGCTATGAAAACATTCAAAAAAATACTCACAACAACAACCGTTCTCGCAATTAGTGCAATGACTATGATTTGCATTAACGCCTCAGCGCAAAGCAATGATGATATTGTTCTTTCTGTAACAGATGTAAACGGGAACATGGTTAATTATACCTCAGATGATATAGATAAAGTAAACGGTATAATACCTGCATATGGCGGAATAACAGTTGAAGTTCTGGATAACTCACCGATAATGCAACTAAGAGCAGGCTTTACGGGATACTTAATTGATGACATAGATGATATGTCATCAAGAGCATATAATATATTTAATGCAAACTATACAGCAGAAATTGATATGCCTAATAATACAACACAGTATACAGATCGCGAATTAGAAATGGATACATCCAGTGCATCCAATGCAACTGTTTTCTTTGAAATTACCGCAGGAAACGGAAGTAGCTATGATGAATTTAATAATGAGTTATATGGTGATTTCTATATACCTATGTTGAATGGAAATAGACCATACGCTTCTGTTAGTGTTGACCATAACAAAACTCTAATTTTGCATAACGTTAATACAGATTATATATGCTATGCTTCTGTAACAAATGAGACCGGTGGAAGAGCTTATGGTTCTATAGATATAAATGCTTTTTAAATAATGCATTTATATTGACTTTAAATTTTAGTCAATAAAAAACAAACTGAACTTTCACCTGTCTATATAAAAAAGCAGGTGACAGTTTTTCTATAAAGAAGGAGGCGATTTTTATGAAACTATCACGAATCATTATAGCATCAACAATAATATCAAATATTTTTGTTGGTGTCACTTTTGCAAATGACCCTGCTGAAAATGTACCTGATATATATATAGATAATGTCAAAATGGAATTTGCAGATGCAAAGCCTCTTATTGATGAAAATGATCGTTTGCTAATTCCTGTACGTATGATAGGAGAAGCCATCGGTGCAAAAGTAATTTGGGAGCCTGATTATGGCAATGGAAGAGTCGAAATAATAAGTAAAAACGATGCAAACTATACTGTTTTTGATATAGGCAGTAATGTTTCTTTTTTAAACGGCACCAGAATATATATGGACACCGAAGCAAAAATAATCAATGATTATACTTATATTCCTTTAAGATATATTGGTGAAGCGATGAACTACACGGTAAATCCCTCTGATGATATGACACGTGTAGATTTAATAAAGAAAGCTGACAATCCTGTTTTCGTATACGAAGAAAACACACCTCCTGAATACACTTTGCGTTTTCTTTTCGGAAGCCTTGATGAATATGGATGTGATGTAGAGTTATTAAGTGAAAATGATATACCGCAAGAATGGGAAAACACTTTTGCTGGGAAAGAGTTGAAAGGTCCTGAATCTCCTCTAAACTATGACGCTTTTTTCGCTGATGGGCCACCTGTGTATTATCTAAACAATACAATTTACAGTGAAAATGTAAATAGCACTAATAGCAAGATGGGATTAAACTACTCTGCGTATGAGCTAAGAAATCTATCTGAAGATATATTGATAGAATATATACCCAATAATCTTAATGATACCGGTAATATATCTATTAGCTTGCATAAAAATTATTATACCAAAACAGCAGAACTTTCACAGCAAACCATCGCTATGGTACAGTTTCCGGCTAATAAACACAGCGTTGCTAAAGTAAAAAATATATACACTGACAACTATATTGCACCATTTTTCGGGGTAGATAAAAATATTGGATATTGGTTAGAATACACAGCCGCAAAAGATGACGACAATTATTCAGGAACAGTCCGTATAACATGTTTTGGTGAGCCAATCAATAAATAATAAAAGCACATTATAATTTAAGATCAAGGATCATTTTTAATATGATCTAACAAGGCAAATATACAAGCAACTCAATTTAGTTGCGTACTTGCAAAAACACACATTCCCGTCCGCTTTGTGGGAGAAGCCCTGGGACTTAAAGTGACTTGGAACGGTTAGACCGAAAAAATGGTCTGCGTCGGATACGATCCGCGCAGACCATTTTTTTATACCGTCTCGCCGCTGTCGAAAAGATACAGCAGCTTCTCTTTTACCTTGCCTCCGGTCAGCTTCTCTATCGCTCTCGCGTAAAGCTCAAGCTGTTTATCATAGCGGGCGCGGATCTCAGCCGCTCCGCCTTTTCCAAGCTTATCGGTCTTATAATCGAGCAGGACATACCCGTCAGGCTCCTCAAAGAAGCAGTCGATTATACCCTGAAGTATTATCTCATCTCTGCCGCTTCCGGCGCCCAATGAAGGATCATATTCCGACGCTGGTATACTTATCTGGAACGGCGCCTCGCGCCTGAGCCGTACGGCACGCATCATTCTCGCGCATATATCACTTTCCATGAACCGCTCTATTTTCTGCCGGTCTATATACTTCATATCCTCTTCGGATATTTTTCCCGACTCGACGAGCCTGCGCAGCTCGTCCACGACATGATCGGCTCCCTTAGTTTTGATAAGCTCCATATCGATCTCTGACATCACCAGATGATACAGCGTTCCGATCTCATTTGCCGGTTTTTCCGAACTGCCACGCATAAAAGCAGGCATAGCGTGGAGCGGTGAAAACATCAGCTCCGCAATATCTCCGCTTCCCGATTCCCTGCGGCTGTCCGGCTCGTATATCTCGCCTTCCCCGCGCTCTATTGAAAGCTCCTTGAGCTGAGTTACGGATGTTCTCGACGGGACCGTGCTGCTTTCGGGATACGGATACGAATAATCAAGTATCTCATACACAGCCTGTTCCACATCCTCTTTATTCTCATACGTTTGGAGCTCCTCTTCCCCGGCTTCCTCATTTTCAGCGTCAGCATCGGGGAAGTGGAAACTTACGCTCCATGTGTTTTTACTGCTGTATGCCGCGGGACATATCCAATCATAAAATCCTTTTGCGGAGATCGCCTTCGACGGCAGCATCCTGCCTCCTACCAGACTGCTCTCCCATTTTTTGATCAGATCCCGCTCAGTCGCGTCTTCCTTTACATTCCGGCTGACGACCACAAAAAGCCGCTCCCTCGCCCTTGTGAGCGCGACATACAAAAGCCTCATCCTCTCGGATTCAAGCTCCCTTTGGTTTACTTTCTTTACCAGATTTTGCACAGCATTTTCCCGCATGTAATGCTCGTCATAATGTATATAAGGCAGTCCGAACATCAGATCTTTATGCATTTCTATCACGCCGGAGTCTTTTCTGTTATTAAACTGTTTTCCCGCGCCTATCAGGAAAACGACAGGGAACTCAAGTCCCTTGCTCTTGTGGATGGTCATTACTCTCACCACATCGTGGTTCTCTCCTACCGGAACAGCGCCTGAGATATCCTTGTCACGCCCCTCAAGACTGCCTATATATCTTATAAAATTAAACAGTCCTTTAAATCCCGCATTCTCATACTGCTTTGCGCGCTCATACAGCAGCCTGAGATTGAGCTGCGCCTCCTCGCCCTGATCGATAGCGCCCATCATGTCATAAAAATACGTTTCCTCGTAAAGCGACCAGATAAGCGATGCTACAGAACGATCCCGTACATAGGATCTCCACCGCCTCAGATCGCCGCGGAATTTACGGCATTTGTATCTCAGCGTGATTGCGGACGCGCCGCCTCGAAGATCGCCGCCGCGGTAGATATACCTGCCGTGTATAAGCTTGTTTCCCCTTGACGCGTATGCCGAAAGCGCCGCGGAAAAGCTTTTTGCTCCGCGCGAGCACAGCCTTATCCTTGCAAGCTCGTCATCGGTGAATCCGCCTATGGGAGAACGCATCACGCTTATGAGCGGAACATCCTGCTGCTCGTTGTTTATGACAGAAAGCAGCGCCGTCATTATTTTTATCTCGCGCCTGTCGAAAAACATTTCGTTTTCCACATATCCGTCAATGCCGCACTCGGAAAGCCTGCGGACTATCTCCTCGCCGTTGCCCTTTACCGAATTCTCAAGTATCACTATGTCCTTTTTCCTGATCGGGCGGCACCCTTCTATATCTTTATCGTATACAGGCATACCCGAAAGCAGCAGCTCTTTTATCTTTTGAACAGTAAACTTTATCTCCTCATCACTCTTATCGGTCTGCGCGTTCGGTCTCACAGCAATGCAATGCAGCTCGGAGCTCGCTCCTGAGCCTTCTGCAGGATAGTAATCCCGCTCTTTCTCACGGACTATCCGCTCGCTGCCGCTGTATTTTACATCGCCCGCCTCATCAGACATTATACATCCGAAAATATCATTTACTCCGGCAAGTATCTCCATCCTGCTCCTGAAATTCTGCGAAAGCGTGATCTTGAGATCATCGGTATTTTCTCCCTCGTAGCTCTCGCTCTTTTCCTTGAAGATATACGGATCACCGCCTCTGAACCTGTATATGCTCTGTTTGAGATCACCGACCATGAACATATTGTTTTTTGAGATAAGTCTGAAGATCGAATCCTGGAGTCCATTTGTATCTTGATACTCGTCTATCAGTATCTCGTCATACTTATCCCGGTACTCCGCGCGGATATCCTCATGTTCACTGAAAAGCTCATAGGCAAGATGCTCTATATCGCTGAACTCGCAAAGCGCGCGCGCGTCTTTTATACGCCTGAACTCCGCCATGAAACGCTTAACGATCCATACTATATCCTCCGACTCCTCGGCAAGCCTCTCCGGATCACACTGCGCCTCGATCTCGCTGAAAGGAACGACTATCCCATCCCCCGTCTGCGACTTGAACGTGTCACGGATATATATGAGCCTTTCCCGCTCGCCTTCCGTCATATCACCGTCCGGATCCCTTTCCGTTATCGGAGGAACGGCATTCCTCTTCCCGCTCTTTTTCAGTCTGCTCTTGTAAACGTCATATATATCGTCCCAAGCTTCAGCCGCAATGATATCGTCAGCGATATCCAGAAGCTCTTTCGCGAACTCAGCGGCATTATCGGACACGCCGCCGTTCAGAAATTCTCTCACAGCCTCCGCGCAGCCCTTTGCGGCTTTCCTCGACATACCCATAAGATATTTGACATGCGGCATCTCTTCAACGGACCGCCTGTACACCTCGGCAGCCTCGTCAAGCCATTTCTCAGGCTCGGCAAACGAGGATATGAATCCATAGACCGAATATATGAGCTTTTCGAGCCCATCATCATTCCTGTCGGATGCATACGCCTCAATAAGCCTTGAGAACCTCGCCTGTTCTTCCGGATCGTCCGTCCGATACAATGAATCGAACACATTCCCCACAGCCTCCGCACGCAGCATCTCCATCATGGCAGAGTCGATCACCGCGGCGTTCGGATCGGTCCCGAGCACATGGAAATTGTTCCGCACAACCCTGCCGCAGAACGCGTCTATAGTCATTATATCCGCCGATTCCGCAAGCCTTACCTGATTTTTCAGCATACGCAGTTCTTCTCTGCTCCGATCGCCGTTCTCAATCTCATCCGAAATGCTTTTTATTATCTTTTCACGCATTTCCGCCGCCGCAGCTTCCGTAAACGTCACCACCAAAAGCCTGTCAACGGATGTCGCTCCTGTAATTATCTTTCTCAGCACGCGCTCGACAAGCACCGCCGTTTTGCCCGATCCCGCCGCCGCCGAAACAAGTATGTTTCCGGCTCCGGTATCACCCATTATCGCCTCATTCTGCTCCTTAGTCCAGCCCATCTTCATCCTCCTCAAGAAGCTTCCAGATATCCTCATCCTTTTCCGGTATATCACGTGTTGATCTTAGCGGCTCATCAAATTTGCAGGCCGCGGCAAAGTCGCAGTAATCGCAGACACTGCCCGCCCCGCCGTTTTGCCGCGGAGAAATACATATGTTTCCGCTTCGTATCTCTGCATCCTCATCTATTATCTTCTTGACCGTAAACTCCATAAGCTTTTTGCCGGTCTCCCTGCGCCTGAGATTGCCGCCTATAGACACAACGCCCTTCTTGGCCTTGAAAAACAATCCTTCACGCCTATCCGGCGCCTCTATCCTCGCAAGAGAACTCTCGTCTATATCACCGTTTTCATCAACATCCACAAACGTTGCCCCGCTAAGCTTCGTGTTTTCCTTGAGTCCCCTTTTTATGGTATCGAGCTTGTTGCTTTCCTTCGCTTTATAAAAATCATTCCTCACCATACTGTAATATGTGCCGGAAAGCTCCGCGCTCTCATCAGCCATACACATCGCGACCGCGTATATGACAGGCTGCATCGAAAGACCATGATATATCTCCGCAAGCTTAAAATCCTTTTTACCTGTCTTATAGTCTACTATCCTGTATTCCTTGACTCCGTCATGCCGGCACACGTCCAGCCTGTCGATAACACCTTTTATACCGACCTTATCCGACAGTTCCGTCTCAAACCGCATCTCATAAGCCTCGGTCTTAAACGAGCCCGCTGTAATGCTTCTCCTTACAGCTTTTGCCGCCTCTTTTGCAGCGGCGCCGGTCCTTCTCAGTATGCTCGCCGTCTTCTCTTTTCCGGGGATATCCGAGTTTAAAAGCCTCTCGCTGCTCTCTTTTACGGCATCGTCTATTATCGCTCCGCACTGCTCGTCGGTTACATTTTCCCAGCCAAGTGACGGATCGCCCTCTACCTTCTCACACAGCCTTTTTATCAGCTCGTGCGCGTACGTGCCCGTATCCGAAGCGGTCAGCTCCCACTCCTCACGCGGTCTCGCTCTAAGCCCGTACTGCATGAAGTATTTGAACGGACACTGCGCATACGCATTGAGCCTTGTCGGACTGTAAAACACCTTATCCTCGTACAGCCTTTCCGCAAGCTTTGGCGAAAGCGATATCTCACGTTCCGCAAAGCTGTCCTTCGTCCTCTTGATATCTGATATTCTCCCGCGCCATTCACCATGCTCATAGAACCATTTGTCAACATGCTCCCATAGCGGGTGCATCTTATGCCGTATCAGCATATTGTGAAGTGTCACTTTCGGAGCGGATATATACATCATCTCATCGTTCCCGGCATCCGTATCGCTGCGCATCTCTAATTTCTTCAGCTTCGACCTTATATCGAGCACCGTCTGCGACGCTCTGCACGATTTTCCCTCAGGAGTCTGCACCATATAGCTGACGCACAGCCTGTCCGTAACAGCGCAGAAAGCCTTGTATACGCGGCTGTACTGTTTCTCTGTCCTCTTGGCTGTTGTCGGCGCAAGCTTTATGTCCTCACTCTCGAGATATTCTCTGTCGGCATTTGACAAGAATCCCTCAACACTGCTGTCAGACGGGAAAGTCCCGGTGACCGCTCCCTCAACAAACAGCACCTTGACATTCGCTGACTGATTTTTCTCGATCGAGCCTATAAACACCCTGTCCACACCCGAAGGTATCGTTCTTATCTCACATTTTGTCATCGCGGCACGCAGGTATTCACGGAATTCATCCGCGCTCACTTCAGCTTCTCCGAGCGCCGTATTGAGCTGGTCAAGCACATCAAGGATAAGGTTCCAGATCTGCCCGAACCGCTGCGCCTCCGCCTCGGCACGATTAACGGCAAGCCCCAGTATCTCCGCTTTAAGTCCGCCGTACAGATCTATGCTCTCAAGAAATCCGTAAAGCGCGCGGCAGTGCTCGTTTACAGTTTTCGCTTCCTTTGCCGCATCGCAGTAATCAAGTATTGGTCCGGCAACAATGGCTCTTATCCTCTCGGCAGCCTCATCCTCCGCGCGCTTCTGTGCCTCGTCCTCGCTGAGCGCGGCGTCGATAATATTCTTGTGTCCGTGATCCCACGGTCTGCTCCATCTGTTCCTGCCGCGTATGCCGTATTTCAGCACATAGTTTTCAAGCGAGTCTATATCGCTGTTAGGTATACGCCGATATACGGGCTTGCCGTTTTGAGTCGTTTTTGTATACACAAATCCGGCGCGCAGATACTCGAACATTGAGGAATAATCCCAGTTGTTCTCGATTATATCAAACAGCGAGAGCACCTGCATAGCGATCGGATGATCCGCGATCGATACCGTCTCATCCGAGTAATACGGTATATCATACTCGTCAAACACCGCCTTTATTATATGCGAGCATCCGTCACGGTCTCCGCAGATAACGGCAATGTCTCTGAACCTGTATTTTTCCTCTCGCACAAGATCGATTATACGCCTCGCGATATGCTCTATCTCATTATAAGCGTCGCGGGCGGCGTACAATTCAATGTTGCGGACCTTTTCACGGTACACGCTCCTGTCAAACCAAGACGAGAATAAAAACTGAAGATCTGGTTTGCCGTCAAGGTATCTCAACCCGCCCTCGAGCCTCGTTATCTTTGTCTCCGGCGCGTATTCCTTTATCCTCTCTATCGCGTTAAGTGTCCCGTAATATGTGTCGGCATACTCCGGGCAAATATCAAATGTTATCTTTATGTCGAGACCAAGATCGATCAAAGCCCTCATCACTTCAGCCTGCTGCGGCAAAAACTCCTCAAATTTATCTATCCAGATATGCGTGTTTTTGTCATACAGTTCTCCGATAGCCGACGCGGCACGCAGAAGATCATCGTCACTGTCGATATACTCTGTACCGCTCATAAGCTCGTCATAGTTCTCAGCGATAAGCACCGCGATCTCAAGCTTCTGCCGCAAAGCTCCGTCTTCCATGTCCTTTATTTTTTCTTTCAGCATATCCGCTGAAATTATATACCGTCTCAGCTCGCTTATGAGAGAAGAAGCTATATCGAGAAATCCCGGCTTGCGCACCGACGCCACGATACGGCTGTCAAAATCCCCCGCTCTCTTCTCGAGTTCCGCAAGACACATCTTTACCGCCCTGCATACGAGAGCCTGCTTTCCCGGCACCGAAAGGTATCTTTCAGTCCCCTTCATGAGCCGTGACGCGATCTTTTCAAAAGAGACCGCTTCGATATTGTTAAGTCCGGTCCCTCCGAATTCCTCGGTCAGGAGCTTCTCCGTCTCATGCGAGTAATGGGACGGCACAAGCATAACACATTTATGCTCCGGAAAAGTCTCTCTTATTTTCCGCATCCCCTGTATGCAGCGCTCCGTCTTCCCGGAGCCTATCTGTCCGATAATCATCTCTACAGGCATTTCATTAACCTCCTACAGATCTTCTTCACCGATCTCTTCAGCCCTGCTCTCGACAAAATCAAAATATGCCTCGTTGATCCTGTCGATAGCGTATGTACTCTTTACTGTCTCCGTCATTTTTTCCGAAAGTTTCTTATGCGTTATCACTACGGCATAATCGCCATGATCAGGGCAATATCCGTCCGCTATGACCTTTTCATCGCTTACCCTGTACCAGATTATATCCTCTATCCCAAGTCCGCACTCAGGGCATATGGGCACCGAAAAACCGTTGTCAAACGCGTCACACATGGATCTGAAACCAAAACTTATCTCTCGGCGCGTGTTCATCGGCACATCTATCCTTCCGAACTCCGTGCCGTCATATTCATCACTGCTTACGATGCCGTCCTCTATATCAAACTTCGCGCATACCTTTGCTGTGCATACAGCGTCATTCAGCGCGTCATGCATCCTGCAGTCCTCTTTTACACCGCAGAATTCCATAGCATATTCCAAACTGAACGCCCTGCCCTTATTTTCGGTCTGCATATTGAAGATCGCCTGCGCGTTGAAAAAAAACGGCATCCATCCGGTGTCCATTCCAAAATAGTCAAGATTGTTCCTGAGGACGGGTATATCCTCGTTTCCCCATGTGAGCAGAATAAAATCTTCTCCGCACCATTTTTTGAAGTCCTCGATAACATCGTCGAACCATCGTCCGTTTTCAAGCATCTTTGCCGTTATACCCGTGAGCTCGGTCACGCTGTCACGGATCTTTTTATATACCTTAGGTTTTACATCCGCCTTGAACGTGCCGATTATCTCGCGCTTCTCATTCATCTTGGCCGCGCCGATCTGGATTATCTCATGATTCAAGATCAGTCCTTTACTGTTTTTCGATTTAGGAGACGTGTCGTTCCACTCCATATCCAGCACCACATAATTCATTCCCCGCTTTCACACCTTTCCTGTACCGGCAAGGTCCCTCCTGCCGGGTCCATTTCTCTTTCAGATCATCAACAAAATAATTATACCAAATCCATATGCTTATGTCAATCGAACAATCGTTCTATGACCTGTTTATGTGCCTGTATCCAAAGCTTGATCCCATATTTGAATAATGTTTAAATAAAAAAACGCTCCGCGGCATCGTTTCGCTCTCCCGCCGCGGAGCAATACATATTTTATTTTTCTGCCGGCACATTTTCTTCTCTCTTGCCGCTCTTCACAAGCGCAAGCCCATGCCTGAATATCAGTCTTACAAAAGGCCCTGCAAAGAATATCTGGAAGCAAAGCGCCATAGGG
Organism: uncultured Clostridia bacterium; assembly: GCA_904395315.1. Lineage (GTDB taxonomy): Bacteria > Bacillota > Clostridia > UBA1381 > UBA1381 > Ornithomonoglobus. The sequence goes on along the minus strand of CAJFNT010000060.1, from coordinate 15,604 downwards.
AAGTTCTTTGCCGATACTTCTATCCATACCGCGATAAGCTGTATACCCGGATGCTTGAAAAGCAGCGCGGCAAAAAAGCTCATTATAGGGCACATTAAACATACGGTCATTGAAGAAATAGCCAAGATAACAAATATCATATTATCTTTTCCGGGTGTGACAAAACGAAACGCGAGCTTCTGCGCAAGTTTTCCCACAATAAAGAATTCAGTGATAAATGCTATAGGATACATTATCACCATCTCTCCGAACGCGAGAAGAAAAATGTCATTTGTCATAGCTCCCCTGTCAAGCGCTATATTATAGCAGACCATACCGTAGACCATGACAAATACCATCATAAGTGTGAATACTAAGTCCTGAAGTTTTGTTTTTGGCATATGCAATACTCTCCTTGTAAAATTAAATATTAGGCGTGATTTTGAGGTCATACCCTGATTTTATGGCGCAAAAAAACACATGCCTCAATGTGTTGTTCGTTTTCATACCTTGAAGCATGTGTCGTTTCCAATTAAACCATAAAAAATGCGTTTCCGCGCCGATATTCAATTCTTAGATATTATACCACTTGTTATAAAATTTATCAATTGATATTTTACACTAAATTGATACCGTATTTTGATCAACTATAAGTCAATATCTATAAGCGATATCAGGCATTCGGCATATCAAAACTCGTGCGTACCATATCTACGTCATTGGCATCCATTTTCGTAAGCATATCTGTTATCGAATCATTGTCCTTGCCCTTTATCTTCTTCATACGCGCCGCCTTAAGCTGCTGCAGCGTAGCTATTGAGCCCGGGCCTGCGATGCATCCGCCTTCGCATGCCATTCCCTCGATTATATCCTCCGGCAGTTTTCCCACCTTGAACATAGCAAGAGCCACCTTGCACTCTTTTACTCCCGAGCATGGTCTCGCCTTTATATCCGTGCATCCGTTTTCCGCTGCCGCCTTTATAACAGACTGAGCGACGCCTCCGGAAGCCGAGAACCGACGGCCGTATGATGTCGCGTCCGGCGATATCTCTTCTTCGCATTCAGACGGGTCTATTCTTTTGGCGTCGAACACAGCATTGAGTTCCTCAAATGTCATTACAGCGTCTGGCGCTTCCATCATTTCAGCCTCGAATTTCTTCGCAATACACGGACCTATGAACACAATATACGCTCCCGGATGCTTCTCCTGTATATATCTGACATTAGCCTGCATCGGAGATACCGTTGTCGAAACATATTCCATAAGTTCCGGATAATGCTTTCTTATAAGGTTTACAAATGCGGGACAGCACGACGTTGTCATCTTTTTGCCCTCGCTCTTTTTCTCTATCAGCTCTTTTGCCTCGTTCATAGACACAAGGTCTCCGCCGAGCGCTACCTCGTAGACATAGTCGAAGCCAAGCTTCTTTAAAGCCGTCTTCAGTCTTCCAATAGTCACCGTAGGTCCGAACTGACCTTCCGCCGCGGGCGCCGGGATCGCGACTGTAACACGCTCCGGATCTTTTATCGCGTTTATGACATGTGTTATGTACGAAATATCCGAAATAGCTCCGAACGGACACGCGACCGCACAATGTCCGCAGGCAATGCATTTCTTATTGTCGATAGACGCAAGCTTGTCTCCTCCGATGGAGATCGCGTTCACCTCACAGCTCCTCTTGCACGGACGCATAAGGTCCGCTATCGCATGATAAGGACACGCCTCCGCGCATCTGCCGCATTCACGGCATTTTGACTGGTCTATGTATGCCCCTTTCGGCGTGATGCTTATAGCGCCGAACGCGCATGCCTTTTGACAAGCCTTCTGCATACAGTTCTGGCAGTTCTCGGTCACCTGGAACCTGTTTATCGGGCATCCCTCGCATGCCGCTGGTATCACCTGTACAACATGAGTGTTTACCGCGAGCTTTTCAACATTATTCTCCGGGATCGGTGTCTGACCCATAGCCAAACGCACACGCTGACGGATTATCTCCCGCTCCTTATATACACAGCAGCGGAAACGCGGCGTTATCCCCGGTATTATATTGAACGGGATCTTATCGATCGCTTCCTTATCAAGTGTGCCGTTGAATTCATTCTCGGCAACCTCTTTGAGTACTTCATGTTTCAGCTCAAATCTGATGTCGTCTCGTTTCATATTCAATTCCCCTTGTAGTTTTATAAAAATATTTCCCTATCCTTATAATACAACAAATTTCCTTAAAAGTCAATATCGCGCGGTAAAAAGTTTTAAAAGTTTGTTATTTTTATCACGTTCTTTTTCACTCAAGACCTCATATCCCGATCCGTCCCGTTTATGCGTCATTAATAATATTTGTATTGACCTCCGCTTTGATTTGTGATAAAATTATTAGTATATACGAATGACCGAGAGCGCGATCGAGCGCTTGAAAAATATCGAGGAAAGGCGGTGAAAAAAATGTGGTCAATTGCCGACGAAGGCGCTTTATCTGTCGTCAATAAAATAAAAGCTGCCGGATACGAGGCTTATATCGCGGGCGGTGCGGTGCGCGATGTCATAATGGGCAAAACGCCACACGACTATGATATTGCAACTAATGCCAGACCCGAAGAGGTAAAGCGCATATTCAGCCGCACTATCGACACAGGTCTCAAACACGGCACAGTCACGGTAATACGCAACAAAACCGGTTACGAGGTGACCACTTTTCGCCGCGAGGGTGAATACGGGGACAGCCGTCATCCTTCCGATGTTGAATTCATCGACGACGTGCGCGAAGATTGTCTGCGCCGCGATTTTACGATAAACGCAATGATGTACAGCCCCGATTCCGGCGTGCTCGATTTTTTCGGCGGAACAGACGATATAAAAAATAAGGTGATCCGCTGCGTGGGAGACCCCGAAAAAAGATTCACCGAGGACGCTCTAAGGATGCTGCGCGCCGTCCGTTTCAGGGCTGTGCTTGATTTCACGATAGAGCCTGAAACAGAGCGGGCAATAAGAAAATGCGCTGTTCTGATAAAAAAGGTAAGCTCGGAGCGTATACTTGAAGAACTCAATAAGATACTGCTTTCAGAACACCCGGACTATGTACGCGATCTGCACAGGCTCGGACTGCTCAAATTCATCATACCTCAGCTTGACCGTTGTTTCGGAGAGCCTCAGAGAAATAAGTATCATATATATGACGTCGGCGAGCATATAATGCAGACTGTAAAGAACACTCCCACGGACTTGACACTGCGCTGGGCCGCTCTGCTGCACGACACCGGAAAGCCATGCTGTCCGTCAACAGACTCCAACGGGATAATCCATTTCTACGGTCATCACCGTGAAAGCCGCAGGATAGCTCTCGATGTGCTCCACAGGCTCCATATGGATTCGGCGTCAATACGCGATATTGCGCTGCTTGTGGAAAACCATGATTATCGTGTCGAACCGACATATACAGCGGTAAAAAGGATGATGTCCAAGACCGGCGCCGAACTGTTTGAGAAACTTCTTCTACTCCAGAAAGCGGATAATATGGCTAAAAACCCCGAGCACTTCCCGGAAAAACTGAAGAGGATAAACGGCGCCCTATCTATCTACAGAAATGTCATAGCGCAGAATCAGCCCTATAAGATATCGGATCTTGTTGTGAACGGGACCGATCTTATGAAAATAGGTTACAAGCAGGGAAGAGAAATAGGAGACGCGCTGAAAACACTGCTCAATGAGGTCATAATCAATCCTGAATTAAACACCCGCAGCCGTCTGATACTTCGCGCCGCGGAATTAAAAAGGAAGAGATTCAAATGAGCAAATACATAGATCTTACAAAAATACTGACTAAGCTTCCTGACTTCGTTTTTGACTATATTGAGATAGCATACGACGGAGAAAGCGTGAACACGCAGATAGGCTACAGCATCGATATACGTACCTTCCTCGAATACCTAAGGCGGTTCAAATTCCGCAATATCAAATCTATCGAGGATTTTACCCCCAAAGAACTCGGAGAAGTTACGCTGCGCGATCTAAACGGTTTCAAGGCCTATCTCCGTGAATACGAAAGCGAGTATACCAATGCGGAGGGAAAGATCATAAGGCGTACGCGAAGAAACAGCGAATACGGTATAAACCGCAAGCTTTCCGGGATACGCGGACTTTATCTGTATCTTTACAAAAATGATCTTATTGACAGCAATATAACTGACAAACTGGATTTTAAAAAAATACATCAGAAGATGAAACGTCCGCTTACAACACAAGACACTGTCAATCTGATAGATGTTCTGTATAACGGTGAAAACTATTTTACCGGCCGGAGCCGCGCATCATATCTTAACAGAAAACAGCGCGATATAGCTCTTTTCATAACATATCTCGGCACCGGCTGCCGTGTAAGCGAGCTTGTGAACCTTAATGTGAACGATGTCGATTTTGGATCCTCATCATTTATAGTTACCAGAAAAGGCGGCGATCAGCAAGAGATATTCATGCCGCTGCAGGTCGAAAATGAACTGCTCAAATATATGGAAGAGCGTCTCGAAATGAAAAATGTCAAGGATGAAGACGCGCTGTTCATAAGCCGCAACGGAAAACGCATCAGTCCTCAGACTGTTGAAAAAAATCTGAAGTCATATTGCATCGCCGCGGGCATAACCGATCCCGATAAAATGCATCCGCACGCCTTACGGCGCACATTTGCCTGCAATATGATCGCTGACGGTGTGGATATCAAAATGGTTGCCGAACTTATGGGACATAAAAATATAGAAGTCACTCATAGATACTACACGCAATACGCGGTCGAAAAACGCAAAGAAATAATGCGTAATTTTGAAATAACAAGCGGCGAACAGGAGGGAAACAGTCATGACCAACAATAAGAAAGAACACAGCATGGGCACAGTCACGGTATCAAAAAAAGCCGCGCTGCAAGCTGCTGAATATATAGCTAAAAACACAGACGGTGTTGCAGAAATGACTGATAAGAGCAAACGCGGAGACCTGACAAGGATACTTCTTGGTAAAGGCGGTACCAAAGGAGTTTATCTTATAAAAGAGGCTGACGGATTGAATGTTGAGATATATGTGATATGCCGATACGGCGCAAACGCGGCAAATGTGTGCAAAAACATATCCGCCTCGGTGCGCTCTGAGCTCGGAGACAATATGGGAATACCCATAAAAAAAGTCACGGTACGTGTCGAAGGCGTAGACACATTGGGAAGATAAAAATGAGTTTAGATTCTCCTATTAGATATCTAAAAGGTGTAGGTGAAAAGCGCGCCGCCGAATTTGCAAAAAAAAATATCTATACAGTAGGCGATCTTCTTTATTTCTTTCCCCGATCACACGAAGACAGATCGAAGATCAAACCTATCGCCGAATGTATAGAGGGTGAAACGGTTTGTATCAAGGCTAAGGTATACAATCTCCCTATAGACAGATATGTGCGCAGGAATATGCTCATATCCTCTATGCAGGTCTTCGATGATTCCGGAATGATCAATCTCGTGTGGTACAACAATAAATATGTAAAAAATAACTTTAAAGAGGGAGAGGAATATATCTTTTTCGGCAAAATAACAAGAGGGAAACAGGGACGCGTGCAAATAACCGCACCCGTTTACGAAAAAGCCGGAAATGAACGGTTTACAGGAAAAATAATACCTCTGTATCCACTAACTCACGGTCTGTCCCAAAAAGTCGTTCAGTCGACTATGGAGCTTGCCCTTAAAGACGCCGGAGAGCTGGAGGAATATATTCCGGAGGAAATAAGAAATAAATATAAAATAGCAGAAATAAACTTCTCTATGCATAATATTCATTTTCCATCAGATTTTGAAAGCTACAATATAGCTCGTGAACGATTCGTATTTGAAGAGCTTTTGATCTTACAGCTTGCGCTCAACGAAAGGAAAGACAAAAACAAATCGAATACAGGACTGATTTTTGACGATGTGAAATGCATTAGAGAATTTACCGACACGCTGCCGTTTGAACTTACCGGAGCTCAAAAACGCACTATAAATGAGATCTGCCGGGACTGCAGATCCGGAAAACAGATGAACAGACTCGTACAGGGTGATGTTGGATCCGGAAAGACCGCCGTAGCATCTTCGGCAATATACATGACTGTTAAAAATGGATATCAAGCGGCAATGATGGCCCCCACAGAAATATTAGCTCGTCAGCACTACGACTCTCTCAACGATATGTTCAAAGATACAAACATCAATGTGATACTGCTGACAGGAAGCATGAAAGCGAAAGAAAAGCGTGAAGCCTTATCGGATATAGTATCCGGTAAAGCGGATGTTGTCGTAGGCACACACGCCCTTATACAGGATAACGTTGAGTTTTCGGATCTCGGATTTGTGGTTGCCGACGAACAGCATCGCTTTGGCGTGGAGCAGCGGGCAAAACTCCTTGCGAAAGGCAAATGTCCCCATATGCTTATAATGTCCGCCACACCTATACCGAGAACGCTTGCGCTCATATTATACGGCGATCTCGATATCTCGATAATCGATGAACTTCCTCCCGGAAGAAAACCGGTCAAAACATATTCCGTAACAGCGGAAATGAGAAAACGCGTATATAATTTTCTCGCAAAAAATATACGAAATGGAATGCAGGCATACGTTGTCTGTCCTTTAGTCGCCGAAACAGAAAACAGCGATCTGAAAAATGCCGAAGACCTGGCGGAAAAGCTTGCCGTGTCATATCCCGATATAAAAGTAGGTCTTATGCACGGAAAAATGAAACCGGCAGATAAAGATTCAGTCATGGACGGATTTTCTTCGGGGCAGATACAGCTCCTTGTAGCCACAACTGTTATCGAAGTCGGGGTAAATGTTCCCAACGCAAATATAATGGCGATAGAAAACGCGGAACGATTCGGTCTGTCCCAGCTGCATCAGCTCCGAGGCAGAGTCGGACGCGGAGGCAGCCAGGCATACTGTATACTGATAACAGACAGCGATAACGAAATTACAAAAAAAAGAATGGAGACCATGTGTATCTCAAACGATGGCTTCTATATAAGCGAGCAGGATCTGAAGCTCAGAGGTCCCGGAGATTTTTTCGGAACACGTCAGCACGGATTGCCCGAAATGAAAATCGCTAATCTGTTTGAAGACAGAAATATTCTGAAATTATCACAGCAGGCTGCTAAATCAATAATTGAAAAGGGGATAGAAAATTATCCCGAATTAAAAAAACGCTGTGACGCGCTTATTTCAACTGAGATCATAATGAATTGACGCCCCAGAATATACCTGTTATATATTCTCCTTTATTGCAAATGCTATTCATGGGAAATCAGTCCCACGAAAATAAGGAGGAGAAAAACTATGGCTAAAAAATCTTCTAAAGCTGCGTTAGAGCAGTTTAAAATGGAGGCTGCCCGTGAAATGGGTGTTGATCTCAATCAGAATTATAACGGTGACCTTACCTCAAAACAGGCCGGCTCGGTAGGCGGTCATATGGTAAAAAAAATGGTCGAAGAATACGAAAAGAAAATGAAGTAATTTGACCGATCAACTGCGGGCACGAAAGCAAGGCAAACACTTTGCTTCCGTGCCCTTTTGTTTTAATCTTTTATTTATTAAATTATATTTAATTTAGTAAAAATCTATTGTACCTTTTCTAAAAATGATGTATAATAATAATGATAATTTTACTAAATAACTTTTGATCGAACAGGAGAATCCTTAATGAATGCATATATACCATTAATTCTTTCGGCAGTTTTGCTCTGTAGCAGCAACGTCTCCGCCGAGGAAACAGAACACCTTTTTCTTAACGGCAACCAGATCAATTGCATCATATCCGGAGATAATGTTGATAACTTGCAGCTATCTACACGTAATTTTTTTGAATCTGCCGGATTTACAGTACAGTGGTTTTCAAACGAAAACCGGGTCACCGCATTTAATTCAGATATAAATATTACAATGTATCCGAACAGCCAATATGTATATATAAACGGAATTGAGTACACAACCGATAAAGGTATGGAAATACTAAACGGCACTTCGGTGATCCCTCTTTCCTTAGCTGTTTCGGCGCTTAACGGTGAGATAAAAGTTTCCGGAAACGACATATATTTTTCTACTAATTTGGCTGTCGACAGTACAGGCTGGCAGTATGATGTCTTGGATCTCGTAAACGAGGAAAGAGAAAAATACGGATTAACTCCTCTTATCTGGAACAGTGATCTCGCTTCGGCGGCATATCTGCACTGCAAGGATATGGCGGACCGCGGATATTTTGCGCATAACACTCCCGAAGGATTGACTCCTTTCGACAGATTGCATGAACTTGGCATACAATACACTGTCGCCGCAGAAAACATAGCGGCAGGCCAACCGGATCCTAAGAGCGTAGTGGATGCATGGATGAACAGTCCCGGGCACCGCGCAAACATATTGAATGAAAAAGTTAAAGAGATAGGCATAGCATATGTCAGAGGCGGCACGTACGGAATATATTGGGCGCAGGAATTCGCCTCTATTCGCTGATCTTAAAATCAAGGATCACTTGACACATGATCATTATATAGTTTCTATAATAAAAGAACTTGCATAATGCGAGTTCTTTTTTAGTATAAAAAACCGCCGCATTTCTGCGGCGGTCGGATATTTGTTTTCAATATGAATGCTTACAGCTGTGTGATAAGTCTTGCAAGCATTGCACATGCTTCTGCACGTGTTGCCGTGCCCTGAGGACGGAATGTCGAATCTTCATATCCGTCTATTATTCCAAGATTGGCTGCACCGTATACATAATCAACTGCCCAATCAGAAATTGTATCGGCATCTGAGAATGATACGCGAGTTGTATCAAGAGTCTTGCCCCTTGATTCAGCTGCCTTGCTTACAAGAGCTGCCATCTCTTCACGTGTTATAACTTCATCAAGCTCTGTTGCTTTGAGGTCCATGCCTGACGGGATGATACCTGCTTTAACAGCCGCCGCATAATACGGAGCTGCCCAGTTAGAAGTATCAAGAGCTGTTCCTACCTCAAGACCAAGAGATGCAACGATCATCTTTATAAATTCACCCTTTGTTACAGTGTTATCAGGATAGAACATATTATCTGTTACACCCTCAACGATCCCCTTTGAATAAAGAGTATCTATATTCGGTCTTGACCAATGATTTATGCAGTCATAGAAATAACCGAGACCTGATGACTGTGTAATTCCATCAACAACTCCAGGATTATTGATGTCGCCCTCGCCCGGATCTTCACTGCCTGGTTCAGTAGGTGTGCTTCCGCCCGGATTCCATGTTCTGCCTGAACCCTGATCCGGAAGAGCTGCTGCGTCAAATGCCGCTGCCTTATAACTATTGGATACAAGCTTGATGTTTGCATCCGGCTGTGTTGTATACTGTGAACCTTCTATAGCATCATTCATATACCAGCTGATATGCGGCGGCTGATTATAACAGTTATTATACGCTCCCGATGAGTTTCTATAAACATCATCATGAGAAAGTGTATAGAAATTATAATCTGTCGGTATATCTGTTGTGTATATTCTCAGTGCATATTGATATTTTGTTCTTACTATATCGACTTCAATGTCCTTATTGAATGATCCTTTAACGGTTGTATGCTCTGTTTCACTCTCTTCACCTGTTGTAACATAGGTCACAAACTCTTCACGCCAGTCACCTATAAGGTCTGCCTGACCGTTTGTGTTACCCTTTGTACTATTGATAGAGTGTGTGCCTTCCGGAACGAAAAGATCCTCGACAGTCTTTGCATCGTCATTCCATTTTGAGATCACGATATCCTGACCTGCGCCTCTGTGGTCCTGAAGCTCGTCCTGAAGATCGCCGTCCCAATATATACGACCGTTCATCGCCATACCGAGATCGCCGAGATCATTGCCCGCATTATCATGATAACCTGTGCTCGCAGCACCCCACATTACATAGTACGAATCACCGTAACCGATGTTTGCTATGATACCACGTCCTGTATCCTTTATACCCGGATACGCCTGGATAAACTGACCTGTGCTTGCGCTCTGCAAAGTGAGTCCCCAATCCATAGTTGTCGCTGACGGATCCATACCTAACGCGTCTTTAAGTCCGAGAGGTGCTGTTAACGGATCATCAAGAGAATTACCGGATTCTTCATGAGCCGTCATAACTTCAAGTCCTTCATGCTCCGGTGTAAAGTCACCTACATGCATAGCGTCACCATGTCCGAGACCCGTGCACCACAATATGCTTCCGTCGTCGTCCCATGCTGTAGCGCCTATACATACCTCATCTTTGCCGTCACCGTCAAGATCAGCAGCCTCTATATTATGGTTACCATTTCCAACATACTGTGAATTCGAACCCTCTGCTGTATCAAAACTCCAACGCATTGTGAGCTCGCCGTTTCTGAAATCATACGCAGCTGCAGCCATCCTCTGCTGGCCATTCTTACCCATATAATATCCGCGCCCAAATACAGCTGACGGATACTGACCATCAAGATAAGCTATAGTTGCATTGTAACGCTCAGAACGGTTACCTGTATCATCACCGAATGAAAGTGATACGGAAGTTGAACCTGACACATTGTTCGGGAAATAATCCGTCGTATCAAGAGCTACACCTGTTTCACCGTCAAACACGGTTACATAAAGTGGTCCCTGAAGGTTCTTGCCCCCGTTGAGCGCCGCCCATGAATTCTCATATGTTTCGCCTCTGCTTGCATCGCCTATCACATTGCCCTGCGCATCGGTGGTTCCATCTGCGGTCCTAACCATTACTTCAGAAGCACCGTCACCGTCAAAATCGGCTATACAAAGCTGCGTGTCATGCGCGCCGGCACGGATGTTCCATCCCATGTCGATACGCCACATAAATGTACCGTCAAGCTTATATGCATCCATATAAACTTTACCTGTTCTTCCGCCCGAAGCCGCATCCTTTGCATCCGAAGGATTCCAAAGGAAAACGATCTCATACTCACCGTCACCGTCAAGGTCACCGTAAGAACCGTCACCAGGCGCGTAATATCCATATGTTATACCGTCACGGCTCGTTACCGCGTCACCCTCGTAATCCGGTGTATTCTGAAGAGGTATCTCTATATAGTTGCTGTCCAATACCGGAACTGAATCCGACATTGTGCCGTTGCATACTATTGTATAGTAGTCATTAATAGTTCCATCCGGATCAGTGTAATTGGTGATTGCACCTTCCGTTATTTTTTCTTTGTTACGGTAGACCTCGAAATTCGTATCTGCGCTCTCTGTACCGAGTCTTCTCCAGGAAAGATATACACCGTTTTCAGTCATTATTGCGACCACGCCTCGGTCAAGATTTTCCATGTTTCTTGTTATAGCCGAAGCAGCGAAAGCACCTGCTGTTGTAGGCATGATGACCCCCGCAGTCGCAACCTGTGCAAGAACCAATGAGACTACACCCAATCTCTTAAGGTTCTTCTTTACATTCTTCATATTTATGTACTCCTTTCTACTCCCTAAAACGAATATTCAGTAAACATTATCAGCCTCTGCATTCATATATAGATATTATATCATATAGATCAAAATTTTTAAAGTATTTTCACACAATTTTTTTGTTTAAATATCCGTTATTTTTATATAAATAATCGGCACACCCATAGTGAGCATGCCGATGATCCAACTATTTACACGTTATTAATATACGTCCATTTTGACTCGAGGTTTATTATGGTATGTCACACTTAAGACAAGTCCCACCGCTGCCATATTGGTCACAAGGGATGTTCCTCCGTAGCTTATAAACGGGAGCGGTATACCGGTAACAGGCATTATTCCTATACACATTCCCACATTCTCAAATACATGGAACAGGAACATTGCTCCTACTCCCACACAAATATATCTTCCAAATGCGTTGTCTGCCTTTTTCGCCGCTTTAAAACAGCGGAATATAAGCAAAAATAACAGGATCACTATTATTGACGCTCCGATAAAACCAAATTCCTCAGACAAGACACTGAAAATAAAATCTGTGCTTTTAGTGGGAAGATAGCCCATCTGATTCTGCGTTCCTTCAAGATATCCTTTGCCCCAAAGCTGACCTGAACCAACCGCTATTTTTGATTGGATAACATTATATCCATCTCCCAAAGGATCAATATTGGGATCAAAGAAAACATCTATTCTGCCTCTCTGATAATCACTCAGCACATAGTTGTATATCAGCGGAAGAGAAATTATTCCGGCGGCAAGCACTGGGATTATATATTTATATGACAGCTTTGCCGTAAACAGCATACATGCGAACATAAACATAAATACCATGGCACTGCCGAGATCAGGCTCAAGCAATATCAATACTATCAAAATACCAAGATGCAATATGAGTCCTGCCAATACTTTAATACTGTTGATCTTATCATCTACTTTTGAAAGATGATAAGAAAAAGTAAGCAAAAAACATATCTTTGCAAATTCTGCAGGCTGAAACCCTATTGATCCTATTCTGATCCAACTTCGAGCGCCCCAATCGCCGGATGTACCGAATATCAATACAAGTATCAGTATCAATAACGCAAATAAATATATATATTTCACCAAATTTTCGAACTGCTCATAGTCAAAAAAGCATATTACAAACATCAAAGCGATACCTATGCACATAGCAGCCGATTGGACTATGACATTGGAATTAGATCCTGTAGTTCTCGTAGCAGAATACACCATCATTATGCCTGACACTGTAATTATGAGAGTAAGGACAAATAAAAACCAATCGAATTCACGGGTCACTATAGAATTCCAATCTCGCCTTGACAGCTTATTACCCTTCATTACATCATCACCTTTGCAATACAATATTATCTGTTCACCGATAGTATTAATAGTATAACACAAATCATACAGAAAGGCAACCAAAAAAACAAATTTTACGACGGCAGTCGTTTCCCTTATCCGGTCTGCGCCGCCGCCGTATTCAGATCTCAATATTCCTACCAATATTACATAGAATTGCACAGATCATAGCTGTGTCTCGTCAAATCGCAAGCTGCTTTTGTTCAAGAAAACCGATTATTTTTCCTGCATAATTGATAATGCATACGGTTCCATTGTTTGCAGGTCCCAAATATAAATCCCGAATCTGCTTGCCTGACAATTGAATGTCTTTTTAAATTCATCTGTGTCCGGCACATCCGCCATCTCTACGCTCACTAATCTGCCGTTTGCATCATAGCCTGCAAATATCACAGCCGCTGTCTCCGCATCTGCGGACCGCCGTATCGTTACCTCCACGGTACTGTTATTTACTGTACAGTCTGTTATCTCATAAGGCAACGTACCTACCAACGGCACAGTCGCTGTTGGAATTGCTTCCGTACTGACCGCGGAAGTAGCCTCCGGCGTCTCTGCCGGGAATGTTACATCGGGTGTAACTGCCATTGTAGGTGTTTCTACCGGTATAGGCCCAATGCTCGGCTTCAAAGTTGGAGATATGCTTGGCTCTTCGCTCTCCGGCGGATCTGTTGCCACACTGCCCTCTGACACATACGGTATCTCATGCTCCTTTGCGTATTCCTCCGCGTAAGAGCCTCCCGTCACATACAGGGTCAAATTTGTGCATCCGTCAAATGCCGTATCGTCAATGCTTGTCACTGATGCAGGTATATCTAATCTTTCAAGAGAAGTACAATCGCCAAATGCTCGGTACTTGATTGTCATCAAGTTTTCCGGCAGCACTACATTTGTAAGCATAGTACAGCCTTCAAAAAGCCACTTGTTTAATTCAGTGATCTTTGACGACAGATAAATATTCTTTAGATTTGTACAATTTTGAAATGCCTGTGCAAATATCTCCTCCACGTCGTCCGACATGCTTACTGACTCAATTGTACTGTCATTTCTAAAAACATAACCACCTATTATAACTATAGATTCTCCATCTATTTCCGAAGGTAAATAGATATCGGTATCATCACCGTTATAACTCAGCAATAAGCCGTTGTCTATTTCAAACTCCTCCGACTCCGGCGGCTGTGTGCGGATCGGCGGCACCGTCACTGTTGGCGTAGGCTTCGGAGTTGCACTCGTATCGTGTATATTTTTTGTCCTCACGCTCGTTTCACCATTATGCACTGTCTTGATATACGCCGCATATTCTCTCGCATCCTCACCGCTGTTATCATCATTGACATAATAGCCTATATGCGGCGGCTGATTATATCCGGCATTCTGACACGCAACCTGCATCCTGTATGTCCTGTCATGCATGAGCGTGTAGAGCTTATGCTCGGTCGGTATGACTGTGGTGTACACAATCAAGCTTGAATTATCTGCGCTTCTTGCCACGACCTCCTCACGCCAGTCACCGAAAAGATCAGCCTGAAGGCACGGATTGTTTTTGGTGTCATTGTTAGCTGCCGTATTTTCCATCGTTGTGATTATGCGGCTGCGGCTCGTTATCTGTATATTCCCGTTGCTCCTTGACGCGCCGTCAAGAAGATCATCATAGAGATCACCATTCCAAAATATCCTAAAATTAGTGCTCGATGGTGTATATGTGAAATTTCCGTTTTGGATATCACTGCCGCCGTAGGAAATATAATTCCCGCAGCCCCAGAACTCAAAGTATCCGTCGCTGTACTCGGTATTCGCCATCATACCGCGTCCGGTATCCCCATTTGCGCCTACATGGAACAGCTCCTCACCGGTCGCCGCATCATAGAGAGTCATACCGCCGTCTATAATCTTTCCGTCATTGCCGTTTGTACTGCCGCTTATGACTCTCCCCGAATCATGCTCCTCGTGTACGCTGAAATATTCCATGCCGTCATGTGTCGGATCGTAATCGGCAAGATGCAATGCGTCGCCATGACCGCGACCGCTGCACCAAAGCACCGTGAGATCATCATCAAGCGCAAGCGAGCCGCTTATAAGCTCATCCTTCCCGTCTCGGTCCACATCTCCGACCGTAAGATTATGATTTCCGTTTCCGGAATATACGTAATTGTCACCATCATCCGTGTCGAAATCAGCGACCTCTACAAGGCGCTTATCTACAAGATCATACGCAGTGACAGTCGTCTTGGCGTAATATCCGCGCCACGCGATCATCGATGGTCTTTCTCCATCAAGATACGCCACGCCCGCGAGATACCGCTCCGAACGATTGCCCCATGTATCACCCCAATAGCCGTCATCACGAGGATGAGGATTTTTATTATAAATCATAATAGATTCAAAGTCAATATTTGCAATAAAAAAAGCACTCAGTGAGTGCTTTTCATGGCTCCTCGAGTCCGGCTCGAACGGACGACCCTGCGGTTAACAGCCGCATGCTCTGCCACATATCAGGAAAAACATCAAATTTGAAAGAAATGTATCACAGAGAGGAAAATCATTATTTATTGATCAAAGCCCGTTCTTCCGCTGACGTATTATCACCGAAAAACTGGCTGTAGCTTGAATTAAACTCAATACTTATTTCATATCCACGACCAATCTTGATCGAATCTATCAACTGACATATTATCATCTTGCGCTGCTCTAATGAGGCGTTCTCAAACTCATCTGCCCATGTGATAAATTGCTGATAGTAATAATCCAGTTTGTCTACCATATCGGATTGCTGTTCCAGATCGCACTCACACTCATGCAGCTGCCTTTCT
>CAJFNT010000059.1 GCA_904395315.1 uncultured Clostridia bacterium | reverse complement strand
CTACAGTTGTGTAGCGCCGTATACGAGACCCGTACGTACGGTGCAACGGGAGGTGGAGGGCTACCGCCCTCCGTCTACCCTATTATTAAATGAGAGTTGCTATAAATCTCAGGACTCTGCCGAGAAACTTATAATACCATGGCAGAGCGCTGTATTCGGTTATGGTGACTCTGCGGCATTTTGAGAGGGTGTCGATCATGTCTTCTTCAATGTCTTTTATTCCTGGCGAGTCGGAGATATATGCTGCGCACTCATAATGAAGATAAAGACTGCGGTAATCATAATTTATAGTGCCGACTATTGCTCTGCAGTCGTCGCTTACAGTGGTTTTTGCATGCACAAATCCGGGTATATACTCATATACTTCTACCCCTATATTGAACAGGTCTTCATAATATGAACGTGCAAGACAGTATGGTATCTTTTTATCCGGGATTCCGGGAAGTATAAGTTTGACATCTACTCCGCGTGTGACGGCGTAACTCATAGCATCAAAAATACCTTCATCAACAACGAAATATGGAGTCATGATATGCACGTATTTTTTCGCGTTATTTAAAATATCTACATATGAGTTTCTGCCTATAGGCTTGTTGTCAAGCGGAGAGTCACAGTATGGAGTTATATATCCTTTGGCGTTGTACACGGGATAGGCACTTGAGGCATTTAAGAAACGCTCAAAATCTGTGTCTGATGCGGATGATGCGGTACACCACATCGTTAAAAACATTTCGGTAAAGCCTTTTACCGCGTCGCCTGCAACTTTGAAGCCGGTGTCTTTCCAATGCCCAAATCTAACTATTTTATTTATATATTCATCGGAAAGATTTATTCCTCCAGAAAAGGCACATTTGCCGTCTACAACGAGTACTTTTCTATGATCACGATTATTCTGGTATGTTGACAACAGAGGCTGAACAGGAGCGAATATCTGGCATTTTATGCCCTTCCGCTCGAGTACCTTGTCATAATTTTTAGGCATAAGCGCAATGCAGCCCATGCCGTCATACATGAGCCTTACATCAACTCCTTCTTTTGCTTTTTCCTCAAGTATAGCTTCTGTTATCTTCCACATATAGCTTTTTCGGCTGATTATAAAGAACTCCATAAATATGAAGTCTTTTGCATTGCGAAGTTCGTTGAGCATATCTTCAAACATTTCCTCACCTATTGGATAATATTTGAATTCGGAATTCTTATAAACAGAACTTCCTCCGGCATTTGAAAGATATCTTACAAGAGATGTTTCACAGCCGGTAGAATCCATCTCTTTTATAATATCTGAATCATCAGAACGATATTCGGATATTATTTTGCTTGCCGATATATGTGATTTCATTATATCGCGCGATATGACCCCGGTATGTGTGTACAGATAAAAGAACCAGCCGAAAATTGGCACAATTGCTATCAGCATTATCCATGTGATCTTGAACGCAGTTTCCTCATGCCTGTTCACTTCAAAAAGGATCAAAACAGCACTTATAAAATTTGAAGCGAGAAGATAAAACCGTGTATTGTTGGATACGCCTATAATAAATGCGGCTATTATTCCCACTTGCAGCAGAAGTGTTGTTACTGCGAAAAATTTATTAGAGTATATAAGCTTCAAAAGCTTATTCATTCGCTTATCATCTCCTTTAGCTTTTGCAGATCATATTTATGTTCAGTAACTTTTTGTGTTTCTTATCTCTTTAAATACGGCATCCTCTCCGTCTTTTTGAAGGATCAACAACCACTTTTCGAGCAATGCCGCGGTTTCCGGGTGCATGTAAGTTTTTGCTTTTCCGCCGAGGAAATAGCTTATTGGATTGTCATTTGTATATTTATCGCCAAGATATACTTTCCCGGCTGCGACTCTGTCGCAGAACATTTCTTTAACATATTTGAGCGGCATTTTTACCGGCTCAAGAGAGCGGGTGACTGTGCTGTAGTCGGTCCAATATTCAAAATGATGCTTGTTTCGTCCTTTGTGGTGCATCCAGGCTTTTGAGTAGCCATAGATCTCGCGTTCGCGTTCTGTGGGGCTTTTATAACCGAGATAGAATCGCGCGCCCTCTATAAATTCCGTTGGGCTGTACTTTGACAAGTCATGTGTCAGACCTTGAAATATGATCCCCGCTTTCACACAGTGAACAAATACATTGAAACGGTGTTTGGTTACCGTATTAAAATGTTTTATAAAATGCATTTTACCGTTCCGCCTTTCCACTCTGCCAATTGTTATGTTGGAATTGTCAGAAACATATACTTGTTTTAAATTTATCATATGATTTATTGAAAATATGATAACTATGCGCTGCCGTGAATAACATTGTAACATATTCCGATATTTTTTTCAAGGGTGTTGATCAAATATAATCATATTTCGGGAATAATTATATTATAGCGCGGTAAATATAACAAAAGCAGGATATTTAATTATAAAAGCAGAGGGCTATATGATATATCATTTCATGATGAGGCAGATTTTATTAGGTAATTGTGAAACATTCGTTTCACACTCACCTATTGATTTTGTGAAATGGAGGAGAACATGATCAATACAGAGGAACTTCGGAATGCGATGGACGCGTTTGAAAGGGGAGAACTCAACGCGGCGGATTATAAAAAGATATCCGGAGGATACGGGACGTATATGGAGCGTGGGGATAAGACACATATGCTGAGACTGGGACTTACAGGCGGAGAGGCGGATGCGCGGCAGCTTGGTTTTATCGCGGGCTGCGCGGAAAAATATAAGGCTGCTTTTGCGCATATAACAACATGTCAAACGATACAGCTCCATCATTTGAGTTCGGAAGCCGTATGCGATATTATCGGCGGATCGGATAATGCAGGCATTAGAACTCTCGGTTGCGGAGGAGATCATCCGAGAAATGTTATGGCATCTCCGCTCTCGGGGGTGGATCCTGCTGATCATTTTGACGTGATGCCGTATGCTAAGGCCGCCGCAAGATATCTTGAGGAAGCTGATAAGAAAATACGGCTACCTCGTAAACTTAAGGTGTCATTTGAGTCTTCTGACAAAAATGACACTCATGCAACTTTCAGGGATGTCGGATTTATTGCGCGTCCCAACGGCACTTTTGATGTTTATACGGCCGGCGGACTGGGGGTGTCGCCCAAACTGGGGCTACTGACAGCGGAGAATGTGGATCCGGGAGACACGCTTTTGCATTTGCGCGCTATGATCATGACATTTATTGAACATGGAAACTATAAAAACAGGGCAAAAGCAAGAACGAGATTCATGCGTGATGAAATGGGAGATGAAAGATATAAAGAGGAATATCACAAGAACCTTCAAAAAGCCATAGATGAGGGCGCAGGCAAATTGTATATTCCAAGATTTTTGACAGATGGTTCCGGACAACCGGAGAATTGCTCAAAAGATGAAAGGATATTTTGTCAGAAACAGGCCGGCCGTTATGCAGTCAGATGGATACCTGTCGGCGGGATCGTGAGTATTCAGATGCTGAGAGAATTGTCGTCTGAATTGATGAGGTGCGGTGAGGCTGTTTTGAGACTGGTCCCGGGCGGCGGAGCGTATATAATCAACTGCACGGAAAAAGAGGCATATAAGTTTTTAAAAATTACCGAGAATGACACTGCCGTATATGATATAGAAAAGTCCACAGCCTGCATCGGCTGTTCGGTATGCAGGACCGGTATCCGTGATTCGCAGAAATTGCTTAGCGATATAGTCCTGGCGGTAAAAGCGTCGGGGCTGCCGGAGAAATGTCTTCCGCCTATCAGGATATCGGGGTGTCCTTCATCATGCGGAGCGCATCAATCCGGGACTATAGGGTTTCAGGGTAGGGTCAAAAAAACTGCTTCCGGTGAGCTGAAGTCGGCTTTTGCGGTGTTTCTTGATGGCAGCGGTGAGGCATATAATGAGAGGATGGGCGAATCGCTTGGAGTAGTTTTAACGGAGGATGTACCTGATATGATGGTCGAGATAGGCCAAAATACATCTCCGAGTTTTTTTGAAAAGTACGATGAAAACATTGTTGCGGCGCGGGATATCATCATGAGATATGTTTGATAACCGAATATAAAAGTTTTTCTCTGATTTTTATTGACAATACACCTTTGTTATTATAAAATAAATTTAGGATATTTTGCGCTTTTTGCGGAATGGTAACGGAGGTGGAAAGGTTGAGAAAGAAGATACAGAATAAGATATTTGAGATATGCTATATTCTTGAATCGGTTATTGCGGTTATCGTTGGTGTGGCGGTGGTCATATTATGTGTTAAGCTGTTTAAGGACATGCTGTATGACTCACTGAACGGCAGCGGTGAAGAGATCTTGGTGGGTGTGCTCGATTCCGCTATGACCTTGGCAATTGGGGTGGAATTCATAAAGATGCTTTGTAAGCATACACCGCAAACTGTGGTTGAAGTATTGCTTTTTGCTATAGCGAAACAATTAGTGGTATTCCATACAACTCCGTTGGAAAACCTTTTGAACGTTGCAGCGATAGCAGGGCTATTTGCGATACGTAAATTTCTTTTGAGAAGAGAGGATAAGCCATACGGTACATTTATAAAAAGAACTTCATCAAATGAGGCTGATGGCAAAGGAATTGTCGAATCCATGAGAGAAACAGGAAATGATAATAGATACTGATTTTAGCGAAAGGACTTGACAAAACTTATATTATATTTTATAATATAAGTATGAAAGTTTCAAATTTAAGCAATATGCAGAAAGGAGATGTAAATATGCAGAAGTATGAATGCCCTTGCGGCTACGTATATGATCCTGAGCTCGGCGATCCTGATAACGGTGTAGCTCCGGGAACAGCATGGGAGGATGTGCCGGAAGATTGGCTCTGTCCGACATGTGGTCTTGGCAAGGATTCTTTTTATCCTGTTGATTGATCATGTATCATAGTTTGAGTGGTGATCAAAGAGACACATTAAGAATCGTATAGGGCTGCGCTAATGTGACAGCCCATTTTATTGCAAAAAAGTCCCGGCATTGCCGGGACTTTTTTGTTAAAGATCACATGCTTTCAACTACATCTATACCGAGTAATGCAAGAGCTGATCTTATGACTGTGCAGGTCGCGTCAACGACCGCAAGACGAGCTTTTTTTACATCTTCCGGAACATCGTTACGCATGATCGGATTCGTATTGTAGAACTTATTGAAGAGTTTTACAAGATTGGTGACATAGCGTGTAACGTAGAACGGCTCGTATTTTGCCGCGGCGTCCTTTACAGCATCTCCAAATAATGCGAGTTGCTTTACGAGGGTGTAAGAATCATCGGATACAGCTTTTGCAAGATCTGCATCATGATAGTCTATGCCTTCGGCACGGCGCAGGATACTCTTGCCGCGTGCGTAACCGTACATGCAATAAGGAGCAGACTCGCCGTCAAAATCAAGCATTGAATCCCATGAAAATACAATATCTTTCTCTCTTGAGTTCTTGAGGAAGGTATATAATATAGCTCCGATACCTATTTTCTTTGATACACTATCGACATCATCAACATCTGAATTATTTTTCTCAATGATCGCCCGTGTTTTTTCTATCGATTCATTCAGGACGTCTTCGAGGAATATTACATCTCCGTGGCGAGTAGACATGCTCTTGCCGGGAAGTTTTACAAGTCCGAACCCGACATGTACGCAGTCCTTGCTCCATTCCCAACCGGCGCGTTTCATAGTCTCAAAGATCTGTCTGAAATGCAGAGACTGGGGCAGACCCACGACATAAATATTTTTGTAGAAATCGTATGTTCTGTGTCTGTAAAGTGCTGCCGCTATATCACGCGTAGCGTAGATGGTCGCTCCGTCTGATTTGAGTATTATGCATGGAGGCATATCCATATCTGAGAGATCAACGACTTTCGCACCTTCGCTTTCGACAAGCAGTCCCTTCTCGTCGAGTATTTTTACTACCTCGTCCATTTTATCGGAATAGAAAGCCTCGCCGTTGTATGAGTCAAATTTAACGCCAAGCATATCGTATATTCTGTTGAATTCTTTAAGACTGAGATCTCGGAAATGCTTCCAAAGAGCGGTGGCTTCTTCATCGCCATCCTCAAGACGCTTGAAATATTCTCGTGCTTCGTCATTAAGAGAAGGATCTTTTTCCGCCTCCTCATGGAATTTTACATATATCTTGAGAAGCTCATTTATCGGATCTTTTTCAATGACTTCGGGATCGCCCCAACGCTTATACGCCGAAATAAGTTTTCCGAACTGTGTTCCCCAGTCGCCGAGGTGATTCAGAGACTGAACATCGTAGCCGAGAAACTTGTATATCCTTGCAAGGGAATTTCCGATGGCAGTAGAGAAAAGATGTCCGATGTGGAACGGTTTGGCAATGTTGGGTGAGGAGTATTCCACAAGCACAGTTTTTCCGTTGCCTTCATCAGAATATCCCCACTTGTCACCTGACTCGAGCACAGCCGAGATCGTATCGGTTATAAATGCGGAGCGGTTATAAAAGAAATTCAGATATCCGCCTACCGCGTCTACTTTATCGATAAGCTCATCGGCTGAAAGTTTAGAAGCAAGCTCCTGAGCTATCAGAGGAGGAGCTTTGCGCATGACTTTGGCAAGAGGAAAGCACGGGAAAGCGAGGTCTCCGAGCTTTTCATCGGGCGGTGTTTCCACTGCGTCCGACACGACCTTATGATCAAGTCCTGTGAGCTCTGTCAGTTTGTCAATTATATGTTCTTTAAAATCCATATGTCAACCTTCTTTTCAAAAGATAATAAAGAGGCGGCGGAGGATACGTCTCCGCTGCCAAAATTTTTGTGATCTTCGGATGATCAATAGAGCGGATGCTTTTCGCAGAGTGCCGCTACTCTTGCTTTTACCTCATCCTTGCTGCCCTCAAAGTCTTTGATGGTCATGCCTATAAGCTTGCCTATCTCGACCATATCGTCTTCCTTGAAGCCTCTGGAGGTCGTTGCGGGAGTTCCGATCCTTATTCCGCTTGTGATGAACGGGCTTCTCGTATCGAACGGGATAGCGTTCTTGTTTACGGTTATGCCTACCTCGTCGAGCATCTTTTCCGCTTCCTTACCTGTGACATCCATGTCAGTGAGATTTACGAGCATAAGGTGGTTGTCCGTTCCGCCCGAAACAAGCTTGAAGCCTTCCTCAAGAAGCTGTGCGGCAAGCGCCTGGGCGTTCTTAACTACCTGTTCTGCGTATGTCTTGAATTCCGGCTTTAAAGCTTCGCCGAAGCATACAGCCTTTGCAGCTATCGTGTGCATGAGCGGACCGCCTTGTATTCCTGGGAATATAGCTTTGTTGAATTTCTTTGCAAGATCTTCGTTGTTTGTGAGGATAAGTCCGCCTCTCGGACCTCTCAGGGTTTTATGTGTTGTTGTGGTAACAACATCAGCATAAGGCATCGGTGAAGGATGGCAGCCTGCAGCTACAAGGCCGGCGATATGCGCCATATCCACCATGAGATATGCTCCTACTTCCTTAGCTATCTCCGCAAATTTTTCAAAATCAATGATCCTCGGATATGCCGAAGCGCCTGCGAGTATGAGTTTAGGCTTCGCTTCAAGAGCAAGTTTGCGGACTGCGTCATAATCTATTGTATTTGTATCTTCTGTAACTCCGTAAGGAACTATGTTGAAGTATTTTCCTGACATGTTTACCGGCGACCCGTGGCTCAAATGACCGCCATGGTCAAGGCTCATCGATAATACGGTATCTCCGGGAGTCAGCAGAGCGAAGAATACAGCCATATTTGCCTGCGCGCCCGAATGCGCCTGAACATTTGCGTATCCTGCGCCGAAAAGCTTTTTCGCTCTTTCTATAGCGAGATTTTCAGCAACGTCTACAAATTCGCAGCCGCCATAATATCTTTTGCCCGGATATCCCTCCGCATATTTGTTTGTAAGCGGTGTGCCGTTTGTTTCCATGACCGTTTCGGAAACAAAGTTTTCTGAAGCTATAAGCTCGATCTTGTTTCTCTGACGGTTGACTTCGTTCATGACCGCCTCGTAGACCTCGGGGTCATTTTGCTTTAATAAAGTAAAATCTTTCATAGCATTGTTCCTTTCGTATCTTGGATTAATAACTTTCCAAGATATATTATACATTGAAATTTAATTATTTGCAATAGAAAAACCAAAAATAAATTTCAGGATCACAAAAAATAATAATGAAAATATATTTATTCGTCACAACTTGACAACAGAATATGTATAGTATATAATTTTGAATGGATACGGTGTTTTAAGGAGATGATCGTAATGACAAAAAAGGAGCGTGCAGCGCTTATAGTGCAGAAATTAGAGGAAACATATCCGAATGCAGAATGTTCACTGAATTATTCGGCCCCTCATGAACTGCTTATAGCGACACAGCTTTCAGCGCAGTGTACTGATGCGCGTGTTAACATAGTAACTGAAAGTTTATTCAAAAAATACAGAAGTGTTGATGATTTTGCAAATGCGGACTATGATGAACTGTGCGAGGACATACGTTCCGCCGGTTTTTACCGCAACAAGGCAAGGAATATAATAGCGTGCTGTCAACGTCTGCGTGATGAGTACGGCGGCAAAGTACCGGATACTATGGAGGAATTACTTACGCTTGCGGGAACAGGACGCAAAACAGCGAATCTTATACTTGGCGATCTGTACGGAAAGCCCGCCATAGTTGTAGACACGCATTGTATAAGACTTACGAACCGTATGGGTCTTGTGACCGGCAAAGATCCGGTAAAGATAGAGAGAGAATTAAAAGATCTCATCCCGCCCGAAAAGGGCTCGGATTTCTGTCATAGGCTGGTCATGCACGGCAGAGCGGTATGCAGCGCAAGAAAAGCGGATTGTGACCATTGCACGCTCAACGATGTGTGCAAGAAAGTGGGTGTGGAGAAGTGAAACATGTATGGCATTATCTTTGATGGATATAGAGAAATTTATCGAGTTCAACAATGAATCAAATGGAGATAAATGCTTAGATATAGAAGAGCGCACATACAGATTAAATTACAATGATGTGAGGGAGATAATAAGAATATCTCCTTGTCTTTGGCGATATTTGGGGTTGCACTGCAGGCGGGGATGTGGTATAATTGAGATAAAAGCAATTAGAATTTTTTTATAGCGGAAAAGGGAGTGAGGATGAATGCAGAATATATACAGTATTGATGAACTTAAAACGATTGTTGGAAATGTTGCCAAGAAATATGGTGTAAAAAAAGCGGCATTGTTTGGCTCATATTCTCACGGAACAGCAAATGAGAACAGTGACATTGATCTGATAATAGATAAGGGCGATATACGTGGTCTTATAATGTTCAACTCGTTTGTGAACGCACTCAGTGACGCATTGAAAAAGCCTGTCGATATAGTAACATATGCTTCCTTGGAAAATTCAGTATTAAAAAATCTGTTGATGAAGAGGTGGTTCTCTATGAACAGCCGTGACCGGATAATACTTATCAAGATAGTGCAATATTCGGAGGAAATACAAGCTACAGTTGAAAGATTTTCCGCTACAAGAGAAAGTTTTGCGGCAGATCACGTTGTCAAGAACGTTGTCGCAATGTGCATATTGCAAATAGGTGAGCTTTCTGGAAGACTTACCGATGAGTTCAAGGAGACGCATAAAGATGTCCCGTGGCGTGAAATAAAGGCGATGAGAAATATCGCTGCCCATAATTATGGCGAGATGGACATTGATATATTGTGGGAGACTGCTTTGTATGACATACCGGAGCTGAAAAAAATTGCGAAGTGATCTTAGATGGTGACAGACAGTGAAATTATATGCTTTCTTCAGGCCCCGGCCGGAATCCCCCTTGTGCTCAGACACCGCGACCGCGGTATTTTTGCTCTCTCCTTACGCAGGTATTCGGGAGCGGCACAGCTTGCCTTCTTGCGCGGAGGATCGTAATAAATAGTTATCCGTATGTGTGAAAAAATATATTCGCGGCATCGAACGATGTTTATCGTGTGCTGTATCCGTTAAGAATTAACACAATCATACTTGAATCATACCTTAAAATTCCTTGCATGTCAAGTTAAAACATCAAATTTATATATTTTTTACCTTTATTTTGATTTATTTGTTTTATATGGATTTTTCTTTGTTTGCAATAAAAAAGCGCCGTCCATATTCGGGACAGCGCTGTAATGCAGGCGATGTATGTCTTGCGCTCTGCAATATCCATTATCTATATTATTTTAGGAGCCGAACTGAAAAACCGTTACGGTCTGTTTCAGCCGGTCACTTTTATATCGTTAAGCGATATTACGTTGAGTTTGTCCATAGTAAAGCTGCGTTCCATAACATCAACGAGAGCTCCAAAAGTATCGAGACTTGTCATAAGAGTGATGTCGCTTTCTATTGCTACACGTCTGATCTTGAACCCGTCGGAATTCACATCGTTTGTTTTGGCAGGTATATCGATGATCATATCTGCCATTCCGCTTCTTATGATATCAAGGATATTCGGCACGCCATCGGATATCTTCTTTGCTATCTGGCATTCTATCCCGTTATCTTCAAGAAGTTTTGCGGTTCCTTCGGTCGCGATGAACTTGCAGCCATAGTCGCTGCATCGCTTTGCGAGCGGCAGGAAATCCTCCTTGTCGAAATCGCGGATAGTAGCAAGGATCGTTGAACCCGGTTTCGGTATAGTTGTTTTTGCTGCGAGGAAGCCTTTGTACATAGCTTCTTCGAATGTCATACCTATACCGAGGACCTCACCGGTCGAGCGCATTTCAGGTCCGAGTGTAACTTCTACTTTTGGCAGCTTTTCGGTCGAGAAGATCGGTACCTTTACGGCAACAGTATTTGTTATCGGCGCTATACCTGATTTGTAGCCCATATCCGCGAGCTTCTCTCCGAGCATGATGCGCGTTGCGATGTCTATCACGGGTACATTCGTTACCTTTGTTATATATGGTACCGTACGGCTCGAACGCGGATTTACTTCGATGATATACAGGTCATCTTTAAACTCGATGAACTGTATGTTTATCATGCCTATTACCTTGAGCTCGAGTGCTATACGGTATGTTACATCTTCTATTTTCTTGATTATATGCTCAGGTATATGCTGGGGCGGATAGATCGATATCGAGTCACCGCTGTGTATTCCGGCTCTTTCGAGATGCTCCATGACGCCGGGGATCAATACATCCGTGCCGTCGCATATAGCGTCTACTTCTATTTCACGTCCTCCGAGATAGCGGTCTATAAGAACAGGGTTTTTCTTGTCCTTATGGAAAGCGTCTGTGAGATAACGCACCAGATCAGCTTCATTTCTCGTTATTTCCATACCTTGGCCGCCGAGCACGTATGACGGACGTACAAGAAGCGGATATTCAAGCCGGTTCGCTTCGTCTATACCTTCCTGAACTGTCCATACTGCCTTTCCCTGCGGACGTTTTATATGGAGCTTTTCGAGCATATCGTCAAATTTCTCTCTGTCCTCAGCCTCATCTATATATTTCGGCTGAGTGCCAAGCACCGGAACGTTCATCTCATCAAGGAAATTGGCAAGCTTTATGGCAGTCTGACCTCCGAATTGAAGGATGACGCCGTCAGGCTTTTCAAGCGTGATTATATTGTAAACATCCTCTTC
Source organism: uncultured Clostridia bacterium (assembly GCA_904395315.1). Classification (GTDB taxonomy): domain Bacteria; phylum Bacillota; class Clostridia; order UBA1381; family UBA1381; genus Ornithomonoglobus. Next base: position 12,379 of record CAJFNT010000059.1, on the reverse strand, counting down.
CGTGAGCGGCTCGAAGTAGAGCTTGTCCGATGTATCGAAATCTGTAGATACCGTTTCGGGGTTGTTATTTATGATTATCGTTTCAACTCCGGCTTTTTCAAGTGATTGTATGCTGTGTACCGAGCAGTAGTCGAATTCTATACCCTGACCTATACGGATTGGTCCTGAGCCGATAACTATTACTTTCTTCTTGTCGGAACGTGTGGATTCCGTAACTTCATCATATGTCGAGTAATAGTAAGGAGATACCGCCTCGAATTCACCCGCACAGGTATCGACCATCTTATATACAGGGGTTATGCCGAATGATATACGTTTGTTGTACACTTCATTTGCGTGGCAGCCCATGAGTTCAGCCATACCCTTGTCCGAAAATCCCATCTTCTTGTATCGTTTCATGGTGTCTTTGTCGATGGTATCGATGGTATATTTTTTCAGCTCCTCTTCTGCCTCGACTATGTTGCTTATCTTCTTCAAGAAGAACATGTCTATGCCTGTGAGCTTATTTATTTTTTCTATGTGGTACTTTCTTCTTATAAGTTCTGCAAGATCGAACAATCTTTCGTCGTCGGGAACACATACTCGCTGTCTGAGCTCTTTTATCGATCTCTTTTTTGAAGATTCACGTTCGAGTGTATATTGTTTTATTTCAAGCGAGCGAACTCCCTTAAGAAGAGATGCTTCAAAGCTGTTTGCGATAGCCATGACTTCGCCTGTAGCCATCATCTTTGTTCCGAGACGGCGGCGCGCGCCGAAGAATTTGTCGAAAGGCCACTTAGGTATCTTTGTTACGACATAGTCGATAGTCGGTTCGAAGCACGCATAGGTCTTGCCTGTAACAGCGTTCTTTATTTCGTCAAGATTATATCCGAGCGCTATTTTCGCCGCTATTTTTGCTATAGGATAACCTGTAGCTTTAGATGCGAGCGCTGATGATCGGCTTACTCGCGGATTTATTTCTATTACCGCATATTCAAAGCTGTTTGGATTCAGCGCGAACTGTACATTGCAGCCGCCCTTTATCTCTATTGAGTTTATTATATCGATAGCTGCCTTTCTGAGCATTTGAAATTCTTTGTCGGCAAGTGTCAGAGTGGGGGCAACAACTATTGAGTCACCGGTGTGAACGCCTACGGGATCAAGATTTTCCATAGGACATACTGTTATGCAGTTTCCGGCTCCGTCTCGCATTACCTCGAATTCTATCTCTTTCCATCCTGCTATGGATTTTTCAAGAAGGACCTGTCCTACGCGTGAAAGATGAAGACCTTGAGCGAGTATGGTTTCGAGCTCGTCCTCATTTTCGGCAATTCCGCCTCCGGTTCCGCCGAGCGTGTATGCGGGACGGACGATAACGGGATAGCCGATTTTCTCCGCAAATCTTTTTCCGTCCTCCATATTTGTTACTATCTCGGAAGGCGCAATGGGCTGGCTGGTTCTCTCCATCAGATGTTTAAATGAGTCTCTGTCTTCTCCTTCTTTGATCGATTCAATAGATGTTCCTATGACTCTTACATTGTATTTGTCAAAAACTCCGTTGTCATAGAGTTCGCAGGCAAGATTGAGTCCTGTCTGACCGCCCATACCGGCAATCACTGAATCCGGTCGCTCTCGTGCGATTATTTTTTCTATATATTCAGCAGTCAGAGGCTCTATATATGTTTCTGAAGCCATACCTCGGTCGGTCATTATTGTAGCAGGGTTGGAATTTACAAGAACCACCTCAATGCCTTCTTCTTCTATTGCGCGGCAAGCCTGTGTGCCGGAATAGTCAAACTCGGCAGCCTGACCGATAACTATCGGACCAGAACCTATTACGAGTACCTTTTTTATCGATTTATCTAAAGGCATTTTATTTTACCTCCTTTAAGAATCTGTCAAATAGCCAGCCTGAATCAAGCGGACCGGGCGAAGCCTCCGGGTGAAATTGAACGCTCATTATAGGTAATGTCTTATGGCGTATTCCTTCGCAGGTCTTGTCGTTTACATTTGTGAACCATTCCTCAATATCGTCAGGATAGTCGGTGAGTATATAGTTGTGATTCTGACTGGTTATATAGCATATTCCGGTCTCCGCGTATTTTACCGGGTGGTTTCCGCCGTGGTGACCGAATTTTAATTTGGCTGTTTTACAGCCGAGAGCAAGGCCGATGATCTGGTGACCCATACAAATACCGCAGATCGGGAACTTGCCGATGAGTTTTTTCACGGTATCCACAGTCCCGGGCGCGTCGAGCGGATCTCCCGGACCATTTGAAAGGAATACGAGATCTGGTTCTGCCGCTTCGATGTCTTTCGGCTTTGCATCGGCGCGGAACACTGTTATTTTGCAGCCTCTTTTCTGGAGATCACGAAGTATGCCGTCTTTTGCGCCCATGTCAATGAACGCCACATGCGGTTTGCCTCCCTGATTTATCACATAGCTTTTGTCTGTTGTGGTCTGCAGAATCACCTTACTATTGTCGAGCGTGGCCATTAGTGACTGTGCGGCATCATCAGAGGGTTCCCCCTTCATTATAACTGCTTTCATGCATCCGTAATCACGGATTATTCTTGTAAGCGCGCGTGTGTCTATACCTTCAAGACCTACGACGCCTTCCTCGCGAAGAAAGTCATCAATGTTGATCTCGTTTCTGAAATTAGAGGGATGATCGCATTTTTCGCGAACGATAAACCCTTTGAGATTTGTGTGTCTGGCCTCATTGTCATCAAGATTTATACCGTAGTTGCCAATGAGCGGGAACGTCATGGTTACTATTTGTCCGGCGTAAGATGGATCTGTTAAAGTTTCCTGATAACCGGTCATATTGGTCGTGAAAACTATTTCACCGGCGATATCTTTTATGTCGCCGAACAATTCACCTGTAAAACGCTGACCGTTTTCCAGAATCAATTGTCCCTTCATATGTTCATAACTCCTTTCATCCTGCGCATACCGTAAAAACGCGTATGAGACAATCGTTTCCGCGTTTTACAGCTACATCCTATATTCCTGTCTGCGGCTCAAAAAAAAAGACAATGATAATAATTCATTGTCAATAATTTTTAAAACGAAAACAAAGAGGAACTGCGTTCCGGTAAAAAACAGATATTGCCGCGATGTGATCATAAAAACCGGTATACATTTTAATATCCGCTCCTCTCTTTATCTATTCTATTCTATCATCTATAATGAATTTTGTCAATATATAAAGTGACTATTTCTGAATTATTTTTTTGGAAGTTTGGTGTACAGTTTAAAATCGATTTTTGTGTTTTGATTCACTTAAAAAAAAGTAAAAGTTTCAGTTTATGTATGGAATTTCAGAGCAGAATGTAGTATAATAATTGATAGTTGCAACATTTTCGGTAAAAACATAGGAGGGGTTCGTAATGGATATTTTTGGCGCGCTTAATTCTTTTTTTGAGTACGCGTTCAGGTATATAAGACTTTTGAGAGTGAGCGACTTCGTGGATATTTTTATAGTTGCCGTTATCGTGTATTATATAATGATGAGTTTGCGGGGGACAAGAGCGGTTCATCTGTTGAAAGGCATAGTTGTAGCGGTTGTTATATTTATGCTGAGCAGTATACTTCATTTAAATTCATTAAATTACATATTGGGAGCTGTATTCCAGATCGCAATGTATGCGGTCGTCGTGATATTTCAGCCTGAACTCAGGAATCTGTTGGAAAAGATGGGAAGGTTAAAACTGGGGAGCTTTATGGGATTTGCATTCAATGCAAATCAAGATAGGGAAGATATGGATACAGTCATTTTGAATATTGCCGCGGCTGCTGCCAATATGTCTGAGACAAAGACAGGCGCGCTCATTGTCATAGAACGTGATACTCGTCTTGGGGAATATATGCCGAGCGGGACAGTGCTTAATGCAAATGTCACGCATGAGCTTCTTGAAAATATTTTTGTGCCCAATACCCCTCTGCACGACGGAGCCGTTATAGTGAGAGGAAATAAGATAATAAGCGCAGGATGTGTTTTGCCTCTTACGGCGAACACGAATTTATCGAGTGAGCTTGGCACAAGGCATCGGGCGGCGCTGGGGTTGAGCGAGACATCCGATGCTATAATAGTGGTGGTGAGTGAAGAAACAGGCAAAATATCGATAGCATTAAACGGTTCTCTTACGCGAAATCTGAATGAGACTTCTCTCAGAAAAGCGCTTACAAAGTTATTGAGCGCTGAACCTGAGAAAAGTAATGACACCTTGAAAAAAATAAAATTTTGGAAATCGAAATAAGGGAGGCATGCGTCATGGCAAAGAATGAAAATGAAAAAGAGCGAGGGAATGAAAAAGATCGGCGTAAAAGAAATAAAATGGGTTACATGATAATATCGGTAATAATATCGATAATTATATGGGGAATGGTGGCATATACAACAGATCCTGATGTAAGTAAAACGCTTCATGATGTAACAGTGAGATTTGTGGGTGAAGACGCGCTTAAAGAGAAGGGCTTGATAGTAACTGGTGTGGATGAGCTTCCGGATCTTTCTGTGAAAATAAGCGGTAAAAGAAGTGATATGGTATATGCTATTGATAATGTGGTTGTCGAGTTTGATGTGTCAGGTATAGAGACTACAGGTGTATATGAACTTGAAGGCGCTGTCGTGCTTCCGAATTCTCGTATAAATCTGGAAAGGATACGGTTCGATACAGTACCGATAACGATAGATGAATATGAAGAGAAAGATATTTCCATAGAGATACGTCAAACGGGAGCCTTGAAAAACAAGCTTGTAAAGTCTGAATCGGAAACGAAAACGGTAACTATCTCTGGAGCAAAATCAGAAGTAGATAATGTCGCATCGGGATATGCTTCGGTGGATATTTCAAAACTTAACGGCGACAGGGAAATAAGAACGAATTTTGTGATGCTCGATCATGATGACAATTTAATAAGTAGAAATGAGACCATAGAAACGGAAACGCCCAATATTGTTATCATGAATACGGTATATGATACTGCCGAATTGAAAGTGCAGCCTATACTTTCTGACTCATTGGAAGAAGCGTATGTGCTTGATATCAATAAGACATCGGTCATGCCAGAGATGTTGACAGTGGGTATTCGTCCGGGAAGTTCGTTTGAAACGGTAAAGGCGGTAATAACCGGAACTGGCGAGGGTGATTATGACGTCGTAGAAGAAGAGGACATGTATATACCGGAAAATATTTCAAAAGTGCATATAAACCCAAGTATGTACAGCAGGACTTTGTTTACAAGATCTGTGGAGATCACAGCTTTGAATTTGGCTGATGGATTGTTTGTGGTCGGAAGCCCGTCTGTAGATGCGGCGTTTTATGGTGATGAATCAAAAGCGGGTTCAATAAATGCTCATGTGGATGCGGCAGGGCTTACGGAAGGCACATATGTTCTTCCTATACGATTCGAAGGGGAGGGGATCCTTCAGGATGGTGAATACAGTGCCGAGATAGTGATATCGAGACAGAGCGGGCCTGCTATGTGATAATGTTTGTATAATATCAAGCATAAAAAGCAGATAGACGAGTCTTGATCATAAAAAAAATAAAAAAAAGCGGAACCAAAATGGATTTTGTGCGTCTAATTCTATGTAACACAAAAGATGTGTCAAAACATCAACAAAATACACATACTTTGACCTGAGATTTATTCATGTTTTACAAAAATGTTTCAAAGTTATGAAATTTAAAAAAAAGATGTTGACATATCCGCTGTTAAATAGTACAATATTAAATAGCAGTTTTGAGTAATTTGGGTAGAAGCGTTACTTAAAAGACTGTTACCGTAATATTGGAGAGGACTTTCGGCAAAGCAGGTTATAGTTCGCAGGTCTTCAACTCTGTCTTTTACTTGCAGAAAGACGGATAAGCATAGCCGGTAGATCTACGGGGACGTTTGCCGGTATAAAGAGAGTTCCCCGGGCTAAAAATAAAAGGGAGGATTTGAGACAATGATTAACAATCTCAAAAAAGTAATTTCATCAGCAGCTGCTGTTGCAATCGTTGCTTCGTCAGCTTCTGCTTTTGCTGTTACTTTCCCGGATGTTGACGAGTCGGCTTCATATGCCAATGCCGTTGCAACAACATCGGCTCTCGGAGTAATCGAGGGTGACGATAACGGTTTGTTCAATCCGGATAATAACGTAACAAGAGCAGAGTTTACTACAATGGTTGTAAGAGCGCTCGGTGAGGATGCTGCAGCTTCGGCTACAACAACTTCACAGTTTACTGATGCAGCTAACACAACTGTTCACTGGGCAGCAGGATATATAGCACAGGGTGTTGCTGACGGATGGATCAATGGTTACGGCGACGGAACTTTCGGTCCGGATGATTCAGTTACATATGCTCAGGCAGTAAAGATGCTTGTATCCGCTATCGGTTATGAGCTTTACGCTCAGAGAGCAGGCGGCTGGCCTTCAGGTTATCTTTCATACGGAAGCTCGCTCAACATCGTAAACGGTGTTTCGGCTGAGAGCAATGATACAGAGCTTACAAGAGCGCAGTGTGCGGTTCTCGTAAACAACGCAATGCGTGCTCCTGTTGTAGTTACAGGAGATATAACGACTGGTAACGGTATTTTCTCAAATGCTGTACAGGAGTCATACGTTACAATGAATGGTCAGGGTTCAAACTGGCAGACACTTCTTACAAAGTTCCATGACGCTTATGTTGTAAGAGGTCGTGTAATGGGTACTTCAAAGACAACTCAGGGTCGTCTTGAGGCAAATGAAGTAAATTTCCAGGTTGAGTCGGCTGACAACTTTGATGGCGAATACTATTCGAGAAGTGAAGACAATGCAGAGACATTCCAGATGTATGTAGGCGATACAAACGCTGCAGATATGCTCTTCACATATGCTGAAGCTGTAGTTCAGCAGGATAAAGATTCGGACGAGTGGACGATCCTTTCGATCACACCGTACGGTTCAAGCAAGACAGAGCAATTTGCTGCTTCGGATGTAGCTGATGATGATTCGGATTATCCGGCAGAGGAGCTCTGGACAAATGGAAGAATCCCTGTTTACAGATCAGAGGGTTCAAGCTCAACGATCAAGTATGAGCTTGATGAAAATGCATCACTCTATGTTAACGGTGTAGAGATCGACATGAACGATGAGAACCTTTACAGCTACATCATCGAGAATGCTACAGGTAATGTAACACTTATCGATGAGACAGAAACAGGTTCGACATCGACAGATGGCGATTATGATTATGTTCTCGTAGATTATTACAAGGATGCTGTTGTTGAGTATGTTCAGTCGACAAATTCTGATGTAAGACTTTACTTCAAGGATTATGATACGGCTCTTGCATCAAGACTTACATGGGATCCTGAAGATGATAATGTAACAGTATCATTCGCAACGTCAGATGGTACAGAGGTTGCATATGAGGATCTTGTTGAATATGATGTTCTTTCAATAGCATATGATGTATCGAGTGACTTTGCTAGCTCGAGCTTCTATGATGTTCTTGTATCAAAGAATGTAGTAACAGGTACTGTTACAAGCAAGGATACAACAGAAGAGACGATCAGAATAGATGGTCAGGATTATGAGCTTGCTTATGAGGGAGCTATAAGCAACTATGAGCTTAGCACAGAATATACACTGTATCTTGATGCATTTGGATATGTTGCATATTCAGAAGAGGGTACAGGAAATAAGAACTATGGTGTAGTTGTTGGTATGTACACAACAGCAGGCGGTGATGAAGCTACAATAAGAATCATCACAGCAGACGGTTCGGTAATCGAAGAAGAAGCAAGAAATGATGAAGAAGCTAACAGATTCTATACACTTCTTAACAGAACAGGCGAAGTAAATCCTGAGGATATGGCAGCGGATGAGCTCGATGTATATGATGGTTCAAACTTTACAAAGGGAACTCAGGCTGATAAGATCCTTGGCGACATCCAGAACAATGTTGTTACATACAGAACTTCAAGCAGTGGTTTGAGATATGATGATACGCTTAAGGCTAACGGTGATGCAGATCTTGAATACAGAGCGTCATCACAGAGACTTGGTTCATACAGACTCTCAGATACAACAACAAGAATCCTTGACATGGATGGTTATGTAAATGGTTCAGATACAAGCGCTGGAACATTGACAGTATCTTCATTCGAGGATGAGGCTACTTACACAGCTTATGCTTATGACAGAAATAACGATGGTGATTACAGATTTGTAATGGTACTTTCAGGTACAACATCGCTCAGACCTGACAGCACTGTTGCAGTTGTTAAGACAAATCCGCAGCAGACAACGGTTAACGATAACGATTGTCTCTCAATGACAGTTGCTCGTAACGGCGTTGACACAGAGGAACTCCTCTATGAGATGGGCGGAGAAGACCTTAGCGAAGGTGACATCATTGCATACACAGCTCCTGGTTCGGACGGCTATGTAGAGGATGGAAATCTTGTAGTTCTTTACAAGGCTAATTCAAACTACAGCAGCTTGTATGATGACGTTTTGAGTCTGGATAACTTCAATGAAGTGCTCAATACTGAAGATGGCAACGGAGACGCTATCTATGATCCTGTAACAGGTGACGTTCTCTACGGAAGCTCATCTAAGGAAGTTAAGCAGTACTTTGGACCTATCTATCAGAAGAGCGGCAGCAGCCTTGAGCTTATCGTAGGTCAGTCGGCAGATGGCACATCGGATACTCTTGATGCAACACAGACTCTCAATGATCTTGTATTGACATCAGATACGAACTGCTACATCTATGATTACTCGCAGCAGACAAAGCATAGAGTAAGCTCGGCTGAAGCGCTTCCGAACTACTCAAGCTCACTTTACAGATCAGCATATATTGATGATGAGGATTCAGTAATCGATTGGTCAGAGCTTGATGATAACGTAGGTATCAGCTTTGCATACGTAAAAGTTGTAGACGATGATGTAACGGATGTTGTTGTATTCCAGTCCAGATAATCATTTGATATAGCTTATATGAGGAGGTACCCGGTTAGGGTACCTTCTTTTTTGGGTTTGCCCGACATGGGTATACTCTAACGTGTGAAAGTCCCTAATGTGCCCAGATGGCGGGAAGCGTATAGCCGAACAGCAAGGGTGTCTATCGCGAGGCGAATGGATGAGAGGATATGAACCAGACTGAGGATGTGCATATGGAAGTTCAGGAAGAAGCCGAGGAGACGGATGCTGAATCTGATAAAGCTAGGGATAAACAGCAACTGGGCGAAATGCACGGCGTACAGCAGAAAGGGGTATGCGAGATTGTGTGGAAGCGGAGCAGTTGTAAAAGCCATAAGCAACGAGAGACTAACCCAGTTCGGATTAGTCTCAATGTATGACTACTACATAGAAAAGAGCCATTGTCAAGTTAATTGAACCGCTGTATGCCGAACGGTATGCACGGTGGTGTGAGAAGTCAGCGGTCACAGACCGCATCCTACTCGATTAATTAAATTGGTGCATAAGCAGAGGGTGGTACTCCAAACAAATATTGTGCGTTGACGAAAGTATAGCTGTAGTGTATAATAACAGTAACAGCAGGAAATACAAAAGCACTGTTGTACTAAATAGAAAAGGAGTATTAACCGTTGGTGAATATAAAACTAATCTCTGCTTTTGCTGCAGCGCTTGCGCTGGCGTGGAATACAGCGGCTTTTGGAAAGGCTATACCGGGGCATCAGGGAACAAATCTGGAGAATTTTGAGTTAGGTACTAAGCTGATAGCGAAGACTGTGCAGCAATATCACGATATATTTTATACGGCAGGAAGACAGTATGGAATTGATCCCAATATACTGGCTGCGATATGTATGCAGGAATCGGCTGGTGTTAATTATAGCTATAGGGAAGATGGATCTTCGTATCCCGCATGGGGGATAATGCAGATCGAATACACTCACGAAAAATCTTTTGCAAAATTCGGTCTTGAAAGGACGGGAGTATCGTGGACTCTGAAAGATAGGCTTGATCCTGAAAAGGCAGTGCCGTATGCCGCATATCTTTTGTCAGAATCGTTACACAGATACGATGGTGACTACATAAAGATGATACAAGCGTATAACTTTGGAGATGTAGTCTTAAACAGGATTATAAGCGCGGCGGGTAATAAATGGCTTGATGAAAGAGTCAATGCCGCTAAGTATGCGGACAATTGGAAATACAACAAATATGGTGATGCGAAATATGCAGAGCACGTGCTGGCGTACTATTCCAACACTCTTGATAACGTCAGCGCGGCAGTCAGGATCAACGGAAAATGTGTGAAATTCTCGGATCAGTATCCGATAATAGAAAATGGAAGAACGCTGATCCCGATCAGAGCCGTAAGTGAAGAATTGGGCGCCGAAGTGGAATGGGACGGTGAAAAAAGAAGAGTCTATATAGATAAAGATGGGACCGAGATAGAACTTGTGATCGATTCGGATGAAGCTTATGTTGACGGGATAGGATACGAGCTTGACGCCGCGGCATCGATCGTGAATGACAGAACATTAGTCCCACTCCGCTTTGTGGCTGAGTCGCTTGACTGCGGTGTTGAATGGGATGAAAATGCGAGGACGGTCATCATAGAATTATAATGTACGCGTATATGGATGCGGCCGCATAATTTATGATACAGCAAAAGCCCCGGTGTGATCAAATTTGATCCCCGGGGCCTTGCTGTACAATATTATTTGACAATGCGATTTGCTTTGCGGAATTTATCAGTCATCAAAACCGTTTGGATGAGTTGACTGCCATCTCCATGAGTCTTCGCACATCTCATCGATACCGCGCTCAGCGACCCAGCCGAGCTCGTTCTTGGCCTTTGTCGCATCAGCGTAACATTCAGCGATATCTCCCGGTCTGCGCGGGTCTATCTGGTACGGAAGATCCTTGCCGCATGCCTTTGAGAATGCAGCGATGATCTGGAGGACGCTGTAGCCTTTGCCAGTGCCGAGGTTATATATATGTACTCCCGATTTATCGGCGCAGTGCTCTATCGCCTTAAGATGGCCAAGAGCAAGATCGACAACGTGAATGTAGTCGCGCACTCCTGTGCCGTCGGGTGTAGGATAATCGTTTCCGAATACGTGTACTTTTTCAAGTTTGCCGACAGCCACCTGAGCTACATAAGGAAGAAGATTATTTGGTATTCCCTTAGGATCTTCGCCGAGCTCGCCGCTCTTGTGAGCGCCTATCGGATTGAAATATCTAAGCAGTGTCACAGACAGTTTCGGATTCGCTTTTTGAGCGTCTGTCATGATCTGCTCGATCATCAGTTTGGTCGAACCGTAAGGATTGGTCGTGGAGAGCGGGAAATCCTCTGTTATCGGAACTGTTTTCGGCATTCCGTAAACAGTTGCTGACGATGAAAAGACTATATTGTTAACATCGTATTTTTCCATAAGCTCCATAAGGATCAAGGTACCTGTGATATTGTTGTGGTAATATCTAAGGGGTATCTTTGTCGATTCGCCCACGGCTTTAAGACCGGCAAAATGGATCACTGCGTCTATTTTGTTTTCGTTGAATACTTTTTCCATGTCATCGCGGTCAAGAAGATCATACTTATAGAACTTGAAGTCCTTGCCTGTGAGCTTCTTTACTGCCTCTATGGCTTTAATGTTTGAGTTGTCCAGGTTATCGACAACTACTATGTCATAACCTGCGTTGAGAAGTTCGACACATGTGTGGCTCCCGATATAGCCTGCGCCGCCGGTTACAAGAATGTTCATTGGTGGTCCCTCCTTAAAATCATAAAAGACTGTAAGCCTATCATATAATAGATCGGCTGTTAATAATTTGCTGTAGAATGTTCGATCATACAGCCTCAAAATAATTATACATCAATATCACCCTGATTTCAAGTTTTTTTAAATTTATACTTAAATTTATTTGAAATTCGCGGGAAAAATGCATAAAAATTTTTTTTGAAAGAAGACTAATTTGTGTAGTATTCTATGAAATTATTATGCCAAAAATGTTGACTTTTCGGCATAACTATGGTAAAATAAATATGTTGTGACACTAGACAAACGATGATGCAGGAGGTTGCGGCGCAGGGGCGCCGGTTATTTCTGCGGAGAATGTCCGGTTCGTGAAACCGGGCGGCAGTCAAGCCACTAAGTCTGTGTCCTGTGCCGGTATTGTACCGTGCATAAGGATATTTCTGCGGTTTTTTATGCGGAATGCTGTGGTGAAAATTGACTTGATCAGCCCGAAGATCGTATGATCTATCGGGTTTTTATAAGGGGTGTACAGAAACACCCGGGAGTGTGTGCAATTTTCCGTATGAGCTGTCGTGCAGAGTGCAACAAATTATTTATTGAGGAGGGAATCAAAGTATGGCAGCAAACCAGAAAATCAGAATCAAGTTGAAGGCTTATGACCACGTGGTATTGGACCAGAGCGCT
>CAJFNT010000058.1 GCA_904395315.1 uncultured Clostridia bacterium | reverse complement strand
GGTGCGAGGGACCGGACTTGAACCGGCACGGTTAAACCACACGCCCCTCAAACGTGCGCGTCTGCCTATTCCGCCACCCTCGCATATCAAATTATAAGTGAAAGACTTGACGTTTTACTGTCCCCTTGGGACGATCTCTTTAGTGTCCCTCAGTGTCTCACAACATAAACTATTATAGCAGAACTTCTCTTGTTTGTCAATACTTTTTTTAAATTTTTTTGAAAAAAATTAAGATGCGGGGGATTTTGGCTGAACCATGCGGAAAAAGCGAGGAAGATCACGCGTGGTCATCGAATAAAAAACACAAAATAGGATTTTTTGTTGAAGAAACAGATGCTATATTGTATTTTTCGGTCTTTTTTTTATTATATTATTGACGGACATATATGAGTGCGGTATAATCGAAAAAGCAGATGTGCGCTGTACGCGGTTCTGATACAGTGTATCAGTGCGATTTATATTTTATATGTGGGATCTTGGAGGTTGTGATATGAAACGGATAACAGGGATAATTCTTATGGCGGCGATATTATTCAATGCCGTGACTGCTTCTGCTGTCGATTGGGCGGCTCTTCTCAATGAAAGAAAAGCCATGATAAGTGAGGGAAGTTTTGAGATTTATTACGAGGGAAGTGTGGACAGCGCACCGTACTATGGAGCCAAATTCGAGCCGAGGGGAGGAGTGTATTTTGGCTGCGTTACGGAGCAACAAGCTGATTTCGATACTAAGGCCGGAGCATATCTGACTTTTTTATCGGGCGCGGATCGGCAGACCGATATGTATTATCCCGCAAACAGTATGATAAAAAACGGCACAGCGATGGGTGTTGTCGAATACACTGCCTATAATTTTGAGGATTTCGATCTTAATTCTTTTGCTGCGGCTATGAAAAATCTTGATAATGCGGGAGTTCCGATACTTGTGAGCATCATGAACGAGATGAACACCAATAATATGCAGTATGACAGCGCGAGATATGTGTCTCTTTTCAGACAAGCCGCGGATATCGTGCATCAGTATAAAAATCTTGCCGTAGCATGGACGCCGATAGCGCTCGGATCTTTGGATAAGTCTTTTGAGGAATTCTATCCAGGTGATCAGTATGTAGACTGGCTGGGACTGAGTATGTTCGATATATATAATTTCATGGGAAAGGCTGATACAACTGATACGGAAGCGTCATATTTTATGACGGGCGGCTATTCATGGGCGACCAACAGGATAAAACCGTTCATGCGGTTCGTTCAGAGAAACAATATAAACAAGCCGATAGCGATAATACAGGGTGGAGTCTCAAACAGGACGCTCGTTAACGGCGATATCGACTGGTGGGCAGCGCCAAGGCTCAGAAATATGTATTATGATCTGATAATGAAGTATCCGCAGATAAAAATGATAAATTATTTTAATGCTGTTCTGGCCGTGCCGGAGGCGGAAAGTTTTCATTTTTCGGGCAAACCCGCGCTGGCGGATATTGTTGACGAGGCGGCGTCGTGCGGAGCGTATATAACGGCATACGGAACACAGCCGAGGTTTGTGTTCCGCAATGCAGCGCTTGCCGGCGTTGATCAGGCGGAAAACGGATATGTTCCGGTTTATGTTCAGGCGTATATACCGGGGAGCGAAACAAATATGGTCCATTTCAAAATTGACGGCACATGGTATCACTGTACCGACAAAGCTCCGTATAAATGCCTTATGAATGTTTCATCGCTTGCAGACGGAGCGCATACCGTTACCGCGGAGTGCGGAGGCTACAGCAAGACAGCATCGTTCTACAAGAGCGGAGACACGATAACATTCGGGATGTGATACAAGCTGTTTGAATGCGCCCATTAAAATAACTTTGAGAAGGATATCCGTATTTTGATTAAAAACAGATCTTAGGAGGATTTTTTTATGGAGCTTATGGAGGCGATAGAAAAACGCCATGCGGTGAGAAAGTATATCGACAAGGCGATAGAGCCGCGTGTAAAGGCGGAGCTTGAAGCTGAGATAGACGAGTGCAATAAGCTCGGCGGACTGCACATGCAGCTTGTGACAAACGAGCCGGGGGCTTTCGGCAGCGCCTTGGTCCATTACGGAATGTTTAAAGGCGTGAAAAATTATATAGCGATGGTCGGGAAAAAGGGACCGGAGCTGGATGAAAAAATAGGTTATTACGGAGAACGCATAGTCCTTAAAGCGCAGCAGCTCGGACTCAACAGCTGCTGGGTAGCGCTGAATTTCAGCAAACGTAAAAGCCGATATGTTTTGAATAGAGGAGAAAAGCTCGTGTGTGTCGTTGCTATAGGCTACGGACAGACGCGGGGGACACCGCACAAGTCAAAGCCGTTGGAGAGGTTTTACGAGGCAGATGGTGAGATCCCTGAGTGGTTCATGAATGGGATAACAGCCGCGTCGTTGGCCCCTACGGCTGTGAACCAGCAGAGGTTCAAATTTACCCTTAAAGGAAATGAGGTCGACGCGAGAGCGACCGGAGGCTTTTACTCCAAACTTGATCTTGGGATAGTTAAATGTCATTTCGAGATCGGCGCGGGCATTGATAACTTTATATGGAAATAACGGAGGGCGTTTATGAAAGCGAATATTAAGACGCCGCCTATGGGGTGGAACAGCTGGGATTGTTACGGAGCAAGCGTGACAGAGGCTGAGGTGCGCTCCAATGCGGAGTATATGGCAAAAAATTTAAAGAAATATGGCTGGGAGTATGTTGTGGTAGATATACAGTGGTTTGAGCCCACAGCGGACAGCGCGGATTATCACGCGGGAGCAGAGCTGGTAATGGATGAATACTCTCGGCTGATGCCGGCGCTGAACAGATTTCCGTCAGCGGCGGATGGAAAGGGATTTAAGCCGTTAGGCGATCACATACACAGTCTCGGCTTGAAGTTTGGCATACATATATTGAGAGGTATCCCAAGACAAGCTGTGAGAAGAAATACAAAGATATTGGGCACAGACAGGCGGGCGGCGGAGATAGCCGATATAGGAAGCATATGCTCATGGAACGGCGATATGTGCGGTGTGGATATGTCGCGTGACGGAGCGCAGAGCTATTACGATTCAATAATATCGATGTATGCAGACTGGGGAGTAGACTTTCTAAAAGTCGATGATATAGCGCGTCCGTATCATAAGGCTGAGATCGAGGCTATCGCCAAAGCGATAGAAAAAACAGGGAGAGAGATTGCGCTTTCGCTCTCGCCCGGTGAGGCTCCGGTAGGAGAGGCGGAACATCTTGCAAAGCATGCGAATATGTGGCGGATGACGGATGATTTTTGGGACGGATGGGAACAGCTCAGAAAAATGTTTGATCATTGCCGTGAATGGTTCCCGTATGTGAAAGAGGGAGGCTGGCCGGATTGCGATATGCTGCCTTTGGGAAGGATAGGCATAAGGTCACACGGCGGAGACAGGATGACACGGTTTACGCGCGATGAGCAGAAACTTCTTATGTCACTGTGGTGCATATTCCGTTCGCCGCTGATGTTCGGCGGAGATATGACTTATAATGATGAGTTCACACTTTCTCTTATGCAGAATGAGGAACTTATAAAGATCAATAGAGAGTCGCATGCCGGCAGGGAAGTATATAGGCGCGGTGACGAGATCGTATGGGCGGCAAACGGAAATTGCGGAGTTTATTACCTTGCTCAGTTCAATGTGGGAGAGAAAGAGTTAAGAGCGTGTACGGATATTGCGTTTCTTGGCACAGAGAATCCGGCAGAGGCGTTTGAGATCTGGAGCGGAAAAAAAGCGAATATTGAAAATAACACGATAGTGTCCGATATTTCTCCGCATGGTGTGAATTTGTATAAGATCAAGACATTATAAAATAAGAACACGGCGCGGCAAAAAGCCGCGCCGTGTTTTGGTTGTGTGTCGGGCATGACATAGATCTAGTTGGTGAAAGTCCAACCGCGGGTATTTACCGCCAAGCGTAGTGAACCGCAAGCCTCT
>CAJFNT010000057.1 GCA_904395315.1 uncultured Clostridia bacterium | reverse complement strand
GCGCAGGCGCGACAGTGGATCCGAGCAGGACTTCGGGAAATTGGCTTTGGGTCACCTATAACGGAGTGAGCGGATATTCATACAGCCGTTATCTTACAACTTCCGCGCCGGCACAGAGCAGCGGCTCTGCATCGGCTTCAAATACTTTTAACGGTGTGATACGCGGCACAGATGGATCACTTGCTATAAATAGCATCCCGAAAGCGGGGAACCAGATAGGCGCGATCCCGGAAGGAGCAAGCTGTACTGTGTATCCTGACAAAATGTCGGGAAACTGGTATTGGGTGAGCTATAACGGAGTGAGCGGATATTCGTATAAGGACTATATAATTCCGCAGGGCGGCAATTCCGGCACCAGAATCGGTGTCATAAGAGGCACAGATGGCTCACTTGCTATAAACAGTATCCCGAAGGCGGGAAACCAGATAGGCTCGATCCCGGAAGGCGCAACCTGTACGGTGTATCCTGATAAAACGTCGGGAAACTGGTATTGGGTGAGTTACAACGGAGTAAGCGGCTATTCATATAAGGACTATATAGTTCTGCAGTGACAACCTGTGTTTCATGATATTTTTCATACAGCCGTAAATATTTATAAAATGAACCGTATAACAGTATCTGATCTGTTGTACGGTTTATTTTTGTGCCGCTTGCTTGGTCTATTTGCATTTGACTAAACGTAAATGATGTGGTATAATGAAGATAATATTGAAAACCAAGGGAAAAACAGCTTTTATGGATTGTTTATGAGAGGCGGGGGAGCCGATGTTTGTATTTACGCCTGTAAGGCTTGCGGCGGCTGCCGTTTTTGGTGTGGCAGTGTCTCTGTGCTTTGGTATTACCGTTGTTCTTGCTGTGGCAGCGATCGCAGCGGTAACTGCTGTCATATTGATCTTTTGCAGGAAACAGTCAGCGGCTTTATTGATATTCGCGGCTGTATTCGCTGCCGCCGGAGCATCGTACGCGGTAAATTCAGGCGAGATCATGCATAAGTCGGTCAATTATATAGGAAGATATGCCGAGATCAGAGGGACTGTGCTTACTCAGGGCATGGAGAATACATATGACGATAATTTAAAATATACCGTAAGAGTCAGCTCGATAGAAAAAGGCGGAGTAAAGAATGAAATAAGGGACAATATCCTGCTGACAACGCCGGAAAAACTTGAATGCGGCAGTAATGTGGTTATACGCGGGATAATAAAGGATATGCCGGCACAAATGAATGAAAACGGTCCGGATACCGCAAAATATTACCGTTCACAGGGGATATTTTCGAGGATATATTCTGAAGAAGTCACATCGGAAGGCGACAGCGGAAGCGTATCGCCGCTGATACTTACCGGCAAATTCCGCGAGGCTGTCGATAATGTGATATACAAGTATTACAGCGGAGACGGAGCCGCTGTGCTTTCGGCTGTCCTGACTGGTAACTTTCATCATTTTTCCGCCGGCTTCGATGATGTTCTTTCAAGCACGGCGTTTAAAAGGATGTACCATCCCGCGTATCTGCATGTGTTTTTGATAGTGTCATTGATCGGACTGTTTGCGCGGTTCATCCCGAGACGAGCGAGGGATATAGCCGTTATCGTCGTGCTTTTGATATACGCTTTACTTAATTCATCAGGTGTGGGCTTTGTACGCTGTCTTCTTACAGCGGCGGTTACGGTGTTTTTCAGGATGAAAAATGGAAGCGCATATTATCCGGATACATTGGCGTGGCTTTTGGCTGCCTGCGGTATATTTATGCCGCTGATGTTGTTCAATGCGGGATTTGTGATGTCGTTGAGCGCGGGCATGCTCATATGGGCATTTGCACCGTATGTGGAGAAAAAGATGAGATCTTTACCGCGCAGACTGAGGCGGACAGCGTCTGTGATGGTGATCTGCGCCGTCTTTCAAACGCCGCTTGCCGCGTATTATTTCAACGGAGTGTGTATTTACGCGTTTATTGCTCCGTTTATAATGGCGCCGCTCACTCTGTTTGTGCTCGTGCTGGCGCCTGTCACGCTGGCGGTCATGAGCGCAGCGGGTAACGCGTTTATACTGAAAGCATATCTTGATATGGCGCTTTTTGTAATGATAAAGCTGCCGTATGTGATAGAGATGCTGCCGCTTTCAAAACTGACAGTTCCGACGCCGTCTGCTTCAGCTATGGCGGCGATGATACTGGCTGTGTTTGCTGTGTACTATTATGTGAAGAAAAGTGATAAAAAGATCATATTTACATCTGCGGCATGCGGGATGGCGGCGGCAGCGGCGGCGGTGTCACTTACCAGGCTCGGCACTGCGGATATGACATTTGTGAATGTCGGGCAGGGGGACGGCGCGGTCATACGAACATATTTGGGCGACACGGTTCTGATAGACGGCGGAGGCGGAAGCTCGTTCTCAGACTATGATCCCGGAGAAGCGGTTTTTGTGCCGTTTCTTGAATCAAAGGGCTATTCTGTCATAGAGGCCGCGTTTGTTTCCCATTATCATAAGGATCATGTGCAGGGGATAATAGCGGCAATGAAAAGCCTGCGTGTAAAAAATGTTTTCGTGCCCGCGCGCGAGCTGTGTATAGATGAAGATATGCAGTCGTGGGCTGACGAGATAGAAAGGACCGCTGAGGAGAACGGCACCAAGCTTCATGTGATATCGGAGGATATAACAGTCAGGTTCATGAGCGGGCTTGATATCACTGTGTATGTGCCGGGAGAGACCGCGCGCGTGAGTGATGACGGTAATGATATGTCACTTTTGATAAAAACGGAATACGGCGGGGTATCGTCGCTGTATACCGGCGATATGACTGATTTTACTGAAAAATGCGCGCTTGATGAAGGGATCGATGTGGATGCCGATATATTAAAAGTAGCTCATCATGGGTCAAAAACGTCTTCATCAAAAGAGTTTATCGATGCGGTATCACCGGAGTATTCCGTGATAAGCTGCGGAGAAAACAATTCGTACGGTCATCCGAGCAATGAGGCGCTTGAGAGGCTTAAAGGAACAAATGTGCTGAGAACGGATATGAACGGGACCGTGACATTCAGAGTGGGCAGGGATAAAATAAAAAATGCTTGGGTCTTTAAAGAATGACCGGTATCCCGGGGAGGAGTTGTAGAATGGCAAAAGCGGCAAAAAAGAATAAAATACTCGAGCTTAAAGCTCAGCTTAAAGAAAAGAAGCTTTCTCCTCTATACATTTTTTATGGGGAAGAGGAGTATCTGAAAGAATACTATATAAAAAAAATAGAGGAGCTTGTGCCGGATGCCGGGCTGCCGGAGTATAACAGGATAGTGATATCGGGAGCTGTCGACTACGGCGAGTATGATGATGTCTGGGAGTCTATGCCGATGATGACGGATAAAAGACTTGTCGTTATACGAGATAGTAATATCTTCACCACGAGGCGATCCGGAGATATAAAGCCGCCCGATGAGGATCAAAAGGAATTTTGGCAGAGTAAGTTTAAGCGGATCGCGGAGGATACTGTTGTGGTTTTCTGCGAAAAGAATGTCGATGCCAGAAGCGCGCTTTTTAAAGCGGCTTCAAAAGCTGGATCCGCGGTCGAGTTTGCTTATCTCGCGCTTCCGGATCTGCGAGCATGGATAGTGCGCCGCATGCTGAAGGCCGGGAAAAAAATAGATACCAACACGGCTGATTATCTTGTGTCTGTGCTCGATCCGGGATTGGCAAATCTGGAAAATGAGTTGGACAAGCTGATAAATTATTGCGGCGATACAGTATACATGAGTGATATAGACAAGGTAGTCTCAAAGGCGTTGAGTGTCAGTGTGTTTGGAATAACGGACGGCATCATGAACGGCGACGCGGACAAGGCGCTCAAGGTGCTTTCTGAGTTGAGGACCCAGAAGCAGAGCGCGTTCGGTATTTTGTATCTGATATATTCAAATGTGGAAAAAATGCTGCATCTTAAGATCGCGGGAGCGACAAATAAGTATCAGGCGGCCGAAATAGTGGGAGGCTCGCCTTGGATGGCTGCAAAGTATTTGGATGGAGCAAAGGGATTTTCGGAAGACGCGCTCATGCATATGGTGCTGCGTGTCCCGGAGATCGATTATGAAATAAAAAACGGACTTACAACGGATTGGCGGGCGCTTGAAAATTATGTGCTTGAAACGCTTGAAATGAGAGCTAAGAAATAATAATGTTACAGTGCAAATGGTCGTTTTGCTGTATGCCTGATGACTGATGAAACGGAGGTGCATGCAATGGTCAAGTTTTCCAAGGCCATATTTGATATGGATGGATTGATCTTTGATACAGAGAACTTATTTATGGAAGAACAGCAGAAGATCGTGGAGGGATACGGGTATCATCTGACGCGGGAAATGTATGTAAAGACTTTAGGGCTGACCGGAAAGGCGTTGTCAGATCGTCTCAAAGAGCTCTTTGGAGAGGGATATCCCGAAAAAGATGTGACAATACGGGTCAGGAAACGGCTTGAAGAGAAGGCTGAGGCCGAAGGGCTTCCTGTAAAGCGCGGAATAAGGGAACTGCTTGGGTATCTGAAAGAGCGCGGGATCGAATGCGTTATAGCATCGTCTACTCACACAAAGTATATAATAAAATATCTTAAGACAGCTGGGCTTGACGGATATTTCAGCGGTATAACGGGTGGAGAATGTGTAGAAAGATCGAAGCCTGCGCCGGATATTTTCTTAAAAGCCCTCGGAGATACGCCAAAGTGTGAGTCTTTGGTGCTTGAAGACAGCGAAAACGGTATAAAAGCTGCGCATGCCGCGGGAATACCGGTGATATGTATACCGGATATGGCGCGCCCGCCGGAGAATGTGATATCGCTTGCGGAATATGAGGCGGAAACAGCAGCTGATGTTATAGATATGATAAGGGGGAAATATGAGAATACTTAACGAGACCGAGCCGAAAGATGTAATGAAGTATTTTGAGGATATATGCTCTATACCTCACGGTTCGGGGAATACTGACAGGATAGCGGATTATTGCGAGGATTTTGCGAAAGCGCATTCTCTTGAATGTGTGCGGGACAGCAGCAATAATATCATAATAAAGAAGCCAGCGACGGATGAGTCGTTAAATGGTGAAACAGTGATCCTTCAGGGACATTTGGATATGGTCTGCGCAAAGGATGCTGAGACTGAAATAGACTTTGAAAAAGAAGGGCTGCGGCTAAGGACCGATGGAGAAAAAATATGGGCAGAAGGCACCAGCTTGGGAGGAGATGACGGAATAGCGGTCGCGATGGCTCTTGCGGTGCTGGCATCGGATGAAATAAGACATCCTGACCTTGAATGCGTATTTACAACTGATGAAGAAGTGGGTATGCTGGGAGCTATGGCGCTCGATCCCGAAAACTTAAAAGGAAAGATACTTTTGAATATCGATTCCGAAGAGGAGGGCATATTTACCGTGAGCTGTGCCGGCGGGGCGGTGCTTACGGCTGAGATTCCGATCACGCGTTACGGTTCTGACAAGAACGAGAGCGGCAAGCGGTATATTGTGAGGATAGAGGGGCTCGCGGGAGGCCACAGCGGCACCGAGATCGACAAGGGCAGGGAGAACTCCTGCGCATTGCTCGGCAGACTGCTGGCCGATCTGGATATGCGCACCGAATATGATCTTGTGTCGGTATCCGGAGGAGAAAAGGATAATGCAATACCACGAGAGGCAGAGGCTGTAATAGAAACGCGGGATCTTTCAGGATTTGAAGCTGCCGTCAGTGAGGTAGCCGAGGAATATTCGGCGCGCCTGGGATGCGCCGAGCCTAAACTCAGGATAACGGCAGCCGAAGGCGGCGGACCTGAGCTGCCGATGTATGCCGTATGCAAAGCGGCTGTGATAAGACTGCTTACAAGTCTTCCTAATGGGGTCAGGAGCATGAGCGCAGAGATCAGAGATCTTGTCGAGACCTCGTGTAATATTGGTATATTGAGTACCGATGCTGAAAAAGTGTCTATAACGGTATCTGTGAGAAGCTCTGATGAGGACGAAAAGTCGGCCCTGCTGGGCGAGATCGGGATGACTGTGTCTGCCGCTGGAGGAGAGTACTCTGTGTCCGGTGAATATCCGGCTTGGGAATACAGAAAGGATTCCAAGCTCAGAGAGCTGGCATCCGAAGTCTATGTAAAACAGTACGGAAGCGAACCGGTAATAAACGCGATACATGCCGGACTTGAGTGCGGAATATTCTGCGGGAAGATACCGGAGCTGGATTGTATCTCATTTGGACCGAATATCCTTGATATCCACACTCCGCAAGAGCGGCTTGATATAGGCAGCACGGCAAGAGTGTTTGGATTCTTGAAGGAACTTCTCGGCAGACTGGGGGGATCTTGTGACTAAGATAAAGATATGCGGGTTGATGAGCAGATCGGACGCGGAGCTCGTAAATGAGTTTGATGTTGATTATGCCGGCGTGGTCATGTTTTTCCAGAAAAGTCATAGGAATACCGATCCGGATACTGCCGGGCGTATAGTCCGCGCGCTGAGGGAGGGTATAATTCCGGTTGCAGTTACGGTAAGACCGACTTATGATGAGATATCGGAAGCGGCGCGCCTTGGATTCAGATATATCCAGATACATGGAGATGTGTCGAGAGAACTTATCGAGAGTTCGCCTTTACTTGTCATAAAGGCATTTAACGTTGACGATCTTCCCGGACTCCGTGCATACAATACCTATGACAATATCATGGGATATGTATTCGATGCGGCTGAACCCGGGAGCGGAAAAACGTTTGATTGGGATATGCTCCGGGGACTTGATACCGGAGACAGGATGGTCATGCTTGCCGGAGGTCTCAACGCGGGAAATGTCGCGGAGGCGGTAAAGCATGCCGCGCCGGATGCCGTAGACGTCAGCTCCGGTACCGAAAATGAGAATCGAACGGGGAAATCGAGGCAAAAGATCGCTGCGTTTGTAAGTGCTGTGCGTGGCGCGGAAGCGCGAAAAAAGCATTGACAAACTTTTTGAAGTGGTATATAATATTAATGTATGGATTTGATTTTTCATCTAATTGCGGAATGTATGTTTCGCGGAATTTTGATTTTAACGAAAGAGGCAGGTGAGCAGAGTGAGCAATTCAGACGGTCATGGGCGAAGTAGAAACAAATCCGGGGAAATACAAGCGAAATCCCGCTGTATGATGGCGTATGCCGTTCTGTGTCCTGTTTGCATTCGCCTGAGGTAAAGGTATTGTATGCGATCTATCGGGATCCAAGCTTGATTTTTTCGGATTTTCCACGGCTATTGTACAGAACACCGGAAAAAGGAGGCAGAGGAAATGAATGAAGAGAGCTTGGAAAACAAGGAGAACGAGATCGTTTCGGATGATGATAAAGCGGCGGTAAAGCCTGATTACGAAAAGGAAATAATAGCGATCGTAGGCAGCAATGCTTCACCGCGGAAGATACGTGACAGCCTTAGCGATTATCACGAGAACGATATAGCGGAGGCGCTGCCGCAGCTGACATTGTTTGAAAGAAAAAAACTTTACCGTATCCTCGGAACAGAGGAGCTTTCGAATATATTTGAGTATATTGACAAGGATACCGTAGGCACTTATCTTGATGAGATGGATCTCAAAAAAGCGGCCGATCTGATCTCCAATATGGAGTCGGATGAGGTGGTTGAGGTCATGCGTGAGATAGAGAAAGAAAAACGCGCTGTGCTTGCGGAGCTTTTGAGCGAGGACGTAAAAAAGGATATCGCGCTTATCGCGTCATTCGATGAGGATGAGATCGGAAGCAGGATGACCACGAATTTTATCCGTATAAGCGATAACCTTACTGTAAAGCAGGCGATGAGTGAGCTGATCGCGCAGGCGCCCAAAAATGATAATATATACACGATATTCGTTGTTGATGACGGCGGGTACTTTTACGGAGCGATCGACTTAAAAGAGCTCATAATGGCACGAAAAGACACGGATCTTGAGGAGCTTATCATGACCTCGTTCCCGTATGTATACGGCAATGAGAGTATAGATGATTGTATAGAGCAGTTAAAAGATTATTCCGAGAACTTGATCCCTGTGCTTGACAACAATAACAGGATCTTGGGAGTTATCACATCTCAGGATATCATCGAAGTCGTTGATGATGAGATGGGGGAAGATTATGCAAAGCTTGCCGGATTGATCGCGGAAGAAGATTTAAAAGAACCGTTAAAGGACAGTATGAAAAAGCGTCTGCCGTGGCTTTTGATACTGCTTTTGTTGGGGATGTGCGTTTCATCTGTCGTAGGTATATTTGAGACGGTCGTGGCACAGCTCACTATAATAATGAGTTTTCAGTCTCTTATACTTTCTATGGCGGGAAATGTTGGAACTCAGTCGCTTGCTGTTACGATACGCGTTGTAATGGATGAGTCTTTGACGGGAAAACAGAAGGTGAGGCTGGTCTTAAAAGAAATGAGGGTCGGTCTGTCAAACGGTATCATAGTCGGGGCGATATCATTTCTGATAATAGGACTTTATATAATAGTTCTTAAAGGACGAGAACCTTCATTTGCGTATGCTGTATCGGGATGTATAGGATTGGCCATGATATTGGCGATGGTCATCTCGGGCGCAATGGGAACGTTCGTGCCGCTGTTTTTCAAGAAGATAAAAATTGACCCTGCAGTGGCATCGGGACCGCTGATCACAACCATGAACGACCTTGTCGGTGTTGTGGCGTATTACGGATTGAGCTGGCTTCTTTTGATACAGTGGCTGCATCTTGGTGGATGAATATAAAAAGGTACTTGAGGCAAAGCGGAGCTTTGCTGCAAGCACCTTTTTTATTGTCAGAATGCGAGTTTTTCATCGAGGAAGCTCTCGAGCTCGTCTATCTTTACTCTTGTCTGCTCCATCGTGTCGCGTTCGCGTATCGTTACGGCGCCGTCATCCAATGAGTCGAAGTCGAACGTGATGCAGAAAGGTGTTCCGATCTCGTCCTGACGGCGGTAGCGTTTTCCGATCGAACCTGCGTTGTCGTATTCACAGTTATATTTCTTTATAAGTTTTTCGTATACTTCTGTTGCCTGTTCGTCAAGCTTCTTTGAAAGAGGAAGCACAGCCGCTTTTACAGGCGCGAGAGCCGGATGCAGGTGAAGGACAACTCTTGTGTCGCCGCCTTCAAGCTCTTCCTCATCGTAAGCGTCGCAGAGGAATGCGAGAACGACTCTGTCTGCTCCGAGCGACGGCTCTATAACGTAGGGAACGTATTTCTCATTCGTTACAGGATCCATATATTCAAGATTCACACCCGAGTGCTCTATATGCTGTTTTAGGTCGTAGTCCGTTCTGTCGGCGATTCCCCAGAGCTCGCCCCATCCGAATGGGAACAGGAACTCTATATCGGATGTCGCCTTTGAATAGAACGCAAGCTCCTCCTTTGCGTGGTCACGGAAACGGAGGCTTTCTTCGCGGATGTTGAGCGACTTCAGGAAGTCGATGCAGAATTGCTTCCAGTATGCGAACCATTCGAGATCGGTATCGGGCTTGCAGAAGAACTCAAGCTCCATCTGTTCGAATTCGCGTGTTCTGAACGTGAAGTTTCCGGGTGTTATCTCGTTTCTGAACGATTTTCCTATCTGACCGATACCGAACGGGACCTTTTTGCGCGATGAGCGCTGTACGTTCTTGAAATTCACAAAGATACCCTGAGCGGTCTCGGGACGAAGATATATAGTGTTTTCCGAGTCCTCGGTAACGCCCTGGAAAGTCTTGAACATCAGATTGAACTGACGTATATCGGTAAAGTTCGCTTTTCCGCATTTCGGACATACTATGTCGTGTGAGTCGATGTACTCTTTGAGCTGTTCATTCGACCAGCCGTCGCAGCATATATCCTCATTGTGCTCCGCGGCATAGTCCTCGATGAGCTTATCAGCTCTGTAGCGAGACTTACACTCTTTACAGTCCATGAGCGGATCGGAAAAACCGCCAACGTGTCCGGAAGCTACCCATGTTTCCGGGTTCATAAGTATAGCGCAGTCGATCCCCACATTATACTTGGATTCCTGAATGAATTTCTTTTTCCAAGCTGCTTTGACATTGTTTTTCAGTTCTGACCCGAGAGGGCCGTAATCCCATGTGTTTGCGAGACCGCCGTATATTTCGCTGCCCGCGAAAATAAAACCTCTGCCCTTGCAGAGCGCGACGATCTTGTCCATGGTCTTATCAGTATTATTCATTATTCCACCTCATATGATGCGCGGCTTTTGCCGCTGATTTCGTCTTGATATATATTTTATATTATGATACTAAATTTGTCAAGTGTTTTAGACCATTTTGATATTGCGGCACTGTGTAAAAATATAAAATAATGGGATTTATAGACTGAAAAATACATTCTGACTATAACGAGCGCTTAAATAGGATACTTGTTTGTTCATAATTATTTAATTTATGTCTTGAAAAAACATCGATCTTGTGTTAAAATTATAGCTACAGGTAATAGTATGCCTCCGATATCCGATGGAGGCTTTATAAGATCCGGTAGCGGTCGGATCAGGGAATGTTAGGTTATCAGGATGGAGGATAAAAGATGGAGACTGTAACATCTATCAATTTCGCAATTTGGGTTGTGTTTATGGTTTGTTACTTATATCAAATGTATTATATTCTTGTGCCGTATATAAAGAAAGACAGACCTTTAGGTCCGCCGAAGGAGAACCGGTTCGCGGTGCTTATATCGGCTCGTAATGAGGCAAATGTTATAAAACAGCTGCTCGACAGCATAAATTCGCAGACATACCCGTCAGACTTGGTGGATGTTTATGTGGTAGCCGATAATTGCACCGACAATACGGCTTATATCGCAAAACAGTGCGGAGCGAATGTGTATGAGCGGTTCGATACCTCAAATGTGGGTAAAGGATATGCGCTCAACTATCTTATAAATGAGATACATAAGAGCCGCGGCAGAGATTATTATGACGGTTATTTTGTGTTTGATGCAGATAACGTTCTCGATCCGCATTACATAGAGGAAATGAATAAAACTTTCTCATCGGGCTACGAGGTGCTTACGAGTTACAGAAACTCAAAGAATTACGGTGATAACTGGATAACTGCAGGATATTCTCTTTGGTTCCTGAGAGAGTCTAAGTACCTTAATTATTCAAG
The DNA here is from genome assembly GCA_904395315.1 of uncultured Clostridia bacterium. Taxonomy (GTDB): domain Bacteria; phylum Bacillota; class Clostridia; order UBA1381; family UBA1381; genus Ornithomonoglobus. The sequence goes on along the minus strand of CAJFNT010000057.1, from coordinate 3,045 downwards.
GATGCTTATGAACACAAGCTGTGCGATCTCGGGAACCGGCTTTATGTTCAGCAAAAAGATAGCGAATGAGCTAAATGGATGGAAGTATTATCTTCTTACCGAGGATATTGAATTTACGGTCGATCATGTTATAAATAATTATAAGATAGGATATTGTAAAAACGCTATACTTTATGACGAGCAGCCGAGACAGTTCAATCAGAGCGTCCGTCAGAGAATGCGTTGGGCTAAGGGATATTTCCAGGTTATGTGCAATTACGGCGTGAAGCTTATAAAGGGTATAATAAAAGATAAAAGCTTTTCATGTTATGATATGTCGATGTCTATCATGCCTGCCATGGTACTCACCGTGTTCAGTGCGATCTTGAATATTTCCGCGATACTTGTGGGACTTATTGCCGGAGTGAGCGTAGAACCTGTGCTGGAATCACTTCTTGGAGGATTCTGCAGCATGTATGTGACTTTGTACACGATAGGCGCAATAACAACGGTATCGGAAAGAAAGAATATATATACGACACCGTTCAAAAAGGTCTTATATACATTCACATTCCCGATATTTATGATGACATACATACCGATAACATTTATGGCTTTGTTCAAGAAAGTGGAATGGAAGCCCATCGTGCACAGCGAATCGAAAACGCTTGCTGATATCAAATCTACTAACTGAATATTATTTGAGCATCGCATATCGATGCTCTTTTTTTATTTTTTTTCAAAAAAGTCTTGACAAAACCGTATATACTGTATATACTATACATATACAGTATATACGAGATGAACAGCGGGGTGAGATAGTGAACATATTCATAGATAATAAAAGCGGTGTTCCGATTTACGATCAGATCTATAAACAGATAAAGCAGCTTATTATAAGCGGCGAGCTTTCGGAGGACGATATGCTCCCGTCGATAAGAAATCTGGCGAAGGATCTGGGCATCAGCGTGATAACCACAAAGCGCGCGTATGAGGAGCTTGAGAAAGAGGGGTTCATATATACGGTCGCGGCGAAGGGCTGTTTCGTGGCGCCGAAGAATGTGGAGCTTATACGCGAGGAAACGCTGAAACGTATAGAGGGATATCTGCAGGAAATAGTTCAGCTTTCAAAAGCATGCAGACTTACAAAAGAGGACATAATTGAAATGCTCAATATCATAATGGAGGAGGAATAGGAAAATGAACGCATTGGAAATAAGAGGACTTTGCAAGAGATTTAAGGGCTTTGAGCTGAAAAACATAGATCTTACGCTGCCGTCCGGTTACATAATGGGACTTATAGGCGAGAACGGAGCGGGAAAGAGCACAATGATAAAGCTGATAATGGACCTTATAAAGCGTGACAGCGGCAGCGTGACCGTCTTAGGCAGAGACAATAAAAAGAACTTTTCGGTGACGAAAGAGGATCTCGGAGTAGTGCTCGATAAGCCGGGTTTTCCGCAATGTCTCAATGCGGTTCAGATCAATAAAGTGATGCGGCTGACATATAAGAACTGGAATGAAGAGCTGTTCAACAGTTATCTTGAAAGGTTCGGTATCCCTAAGGATAAGCAGTTCAAAGAATATTCTCAGGGCATGCAGATGAAGCTCGGTATCGCCGCGGCGCTTTCGCATGATCCGAAGCTTTTGATACTGGACGAGGCGACAAACGGGCTTGATCCGGTAGTGAGGGATGATGTGAACAACATTTTAAACGAGTTCACACGCGATGAGTCACATTCAGTGCTTATCTCATCGCACATCGTGAGCGATCTCGAAAAGCTCTGTGATTATGTGGCATTCCTGCACAAGGGCGAGCTGCTTTTATGCGAGGAAAAGGATCGGCTGCTTGAGGAGTTTGCGCTGATACAGTGCTCGAAAGAGGATCTTGAAAAGATACCGAAAAGCGCTGTGAGAGGTGTGAAACGTTCGGTATACAACGTCGAGGCGGTGGCGGAACGGTCTGCATTACCGGCGGGCGTCAGAACGCGTCCCGTGACGATAGAAGAGCTGTTTGTGTTCATGGTAAAGGAGGGAGCTTGAGATGAAGGGATTATTATTGAAGGATTGGTATATGCTGCTGAAATACGGAAAGGGATATTTGCTGATCTGTATAGTTTTTTTCGCGGTATCGATATTTGGTGATGGGAATACGTTTTTTGTAACATATCCTATGATATTATCGGGACTCATCCCTGTTACGCTTATCGCGTATGATGAGCGGAGCGGATGGATGAGTTACAGCGGAGTGTTTCCGTATTCAAGAAAACTGATCGTTTCAGTGAAATATGTTTATGCGTTAGCGATCTGGGCAGTAATGATGCTCTTGATGTTTACGGTGCAGGTGATCTCACGATATATGGGCGGCACAGGAGCGGTGTCATACATATGGCTCGTGGGTGCGGCGGGATTGATCCCGTCGGCGATCATGCTGCCGATAGTATTTAAGCTTGGATCGGAAAAAGGAAGAATAGCGTACATGGCGGTAATAGTGCTCATATGCGCAATGCTTCCGATCATAAACATCGGCGCCGAGCATGCCGCGGAAATGCCGCAGCTTACGCAGGTATCGGTGTTTGTGTTGCTGCCGGCTGCATTGATAATTTTTGCCGTATCGTGGCTGTTGTCGATAAGATTTTTTGAGAAAAGGGAATTGTGATTTATTCATTGGGTGATGATCATAATAATTGGAGAAAATAATGGCGGTGTTATTCCTATTAGTCTCAAAGGAGAAGCAGTCCGAAAGATAAGGTGTGGCAGTACCACACCTCTATCTGTATTCAGAAACCGAGCTCATCGGCAATGACGATAACGCTGATCCGGCCCGGGAATTTGTAGCAGCCGTCAATGATGCTTATGATGTTGCATACCCTGTTTGTGCCGGTGCAGTTCGTGCATGAGCAGGTGCTGTCGCAGGGGTTGCCGTGATTTATGCGCCTGGAGTTCATCGGCGCGATAGACTTCGCCCGCTTTATACCTTCTGCGATGTCGCTCACTATCTTGTTGGCACCCACAACGACGATCACCTTTTTCGGACCGAACGCGATGCAGCCTGTCCTGTTGCCG
>CAJFNT010000056.1 GCA_904395315.1 uncultured Clostridia bacterium | reverse complement strand
GCGTTTTCATATATTCCGTGATCTTTAAACCCTGCCGTGTGCCATTGCGGATAATAGTAATAGCCGTTAAACTTCAGCACTGTTTCGACTGCTGCGCTGTTCAAGTCGTTATAGCTGGCTTTCAGCCTTGCGCCGATGGTATAGCTGAGCTGACCGGCACTCTGAAGTTCCTTTGACACCTCGCTGATATCCACGCTTTTATCTGTCTCAAAATCTTTATACGTCGTGTTGCCGTTTAAGCTCATTTTGTTAATGAAATTCGCTTGAGTGCCCCTCAATGCCGAACCCATCATAAAATCCCTGTTGCTCTTAAGGGCTGTGGGAATAACAAAATCGCTGTTCTCTTTCGGATTATACCCGCCCGCCGCATATACTGTGCCGACAGCAGGCATCAGCTGAAAAACCATACAAATACACAGCATAAAAGTTAAAATACGCCTTTTCATTTTCTTCTGTCCTCCTATTCCATTATATTTGTTCGTTTCTTTTCGCATCCGCACACACCGATCAAAGTGTTCTGCATTTGCCGGTAAAAACGGCAGGAGCCGCAATCGACCAGCGGTTCGTTTGCGTTCTTCTTTTCACCGAAAACACAGGCATCCTCAAGCGTCAGCATAATTGGGTGTCCCTCCGGCGTATATACTGGTTCCTTAATGAAATCGGGGTATACTTCCATATATCTGCCGGCGTTTTCATCATACCGAAGCGGGATCGTCAGCACCGCACCTTCGACATTGTAATTTTTTGTCTTTTCCATGCGCATATCTTCCTTTCCGTTTCGTTCATAATTTATTTAATTATAGCATGGAATAGTCATTTTGAGACCACCCACCCAAGGGGGAAAAATGGGTAGGTAAATAAAAAGGATCCGGCAGAATAACCGAATCCTTTATTTCTCATAGCAGCATATATTTTTTCAAATCCTGCCTGCTTCCGATACTAAGCTTTTGCATAGCATTGGTGATATGCCATTTTACCGTATTGACCGAAATATTCATATGATTTGAAATCTCTTTATTCGTCCATCCTCGGGCAGCCAGCATAGACGCTGCAAACTCAGTTGTCGTAAGGTTGTCAGCTACATCATGACCTGTAGCAGGATTATGTATCTTGCGCCAACCAGCTGAAAACCGATAGGTTATAGCAATGATCCGCTTAAAGTCGTCCGGATATTCCGGTTTGATCACCGCCTCCAACATTCCACCCAAAAGGCCGTGGTGCTCGCCGAACCCTTCTATCAAATCATCAGGTTTTGCAAGCTCCCACGCCGTGAGCAGATGCTGCTTTGCCTTGTCTACTTGTTTTAAACTCATGTAATCCATGACTGCAACCAAATGCAAATAAATAGATGGGATCGGATATTCTTCCGTCTGCATGCCAAGGGTCGCCTCCACAATGCCGAGACTCTTTTGGTAATCCTTTTGCAGATATGTATAGTGTGCATTTACATATAATGCAAACATTCTTATTCCCATCGGAAGCATCGGAAGAAATTCCTGAATGGGCGGCAATTTTTCAGGCAAAGGAAGATGCAAAAGCACCGCCGCAGCTGATGATATAAAAGACAGCGCCGCGCGCATTTCCGGCTGCTTCTCCGTAGCTGTGGCAAGCATTTCCTTCACCGCTGTCAGCGCATATCTTGCACGTTGTATCTTACCGACTGAAAGATTTGCATACGCATAGATCAAACATGCAGAAAGCTGTATGTCTCTGTCAGCTCCGGTAAGAAAAAGCTCTGTTTCCCGCAACGCTTTTTCAGCCTGTCCGCTAAAATAATAGTATTCCGCAAGGGCAATCTGTTTTTGCGGCCCATCATCCATGTGATGAATAAATTCTAAACATTTGCCCGGTTCAAACGCAGTATTCATCAGCGGCATAAGACCTGGATACGATGCAGTCTGACGCTTTTCTCTCCGCACTTCCGGTTCTTTCTGCACTTTGCGCGGGTCTTTTGGTTTTACCGCCCCGGCGGGGATCCCCCAAGAAGGTCCAAATTTCTTTGCGCCCTCGATGCGCCCAATCGCACAATATTTCTGTACCAACCGTTCTGATATATTCCATTTTTGCGCTGCATCACGCACGGTTATATGTTCCATAAATTACCTCTTTCTGAAGCTGCTTTTTTATAGCCTCAATCTATTCATAATTTCGTATATTTTTCATAATTTTTTGTTCGTTCTTGCGAACACTTTTATTATACAATACTGCTAAAGAAATTTCAACCTTTTGCGGATAAAATATATGCTATTTCAGTATAAAAACATAAATCCTGCTATATTTACCATTGTCCGATGTCTATTGTCAAAACCCAACACAAAGTAGCGTAATATCAAATAGCGACGCTTTACTTAAATTCTGTACCCTCGGCTTATTTTGCTTTTGTTTTTACAGAAAAAAGCGATATTAATATTGACAATGTTCTGTTCTTAATGTAAAATATCCATAAAGGATGTGATATTTATGGATCCAAAAAAATATCGTGAGCTGGGAGAGGGACTGAAACGGATAGTTTCGGATGCTGTCGGTTCACAGAACTATGACCGACTCAGCGAAAATATTTCAAATATGGTCAACGGAGCGCTTTCCGCCGCCGGATCCGAGCTCAAAAAGACAGGTGAAAGCTTTAAAAACAGTTTTTTTAATTCGTCGTCAAACGAAGTGATACCGTATCCGATAAATAAGCAGGCTCTTCCCACAGGATATGGCATGATACCGCTGATACTTGGGATCGCGGGCACAGTTGTGTTCGCCGGCGCGGCGCTTATAATGCTTTTACTGGCTGCCGTTATAAATACTCTTGCGATCTCAGCAGTATTCGCTCTGCTTTCGCTGGTATGTCTGATCATTGCGGTAAAAGGCTATAGATCTTACAGGTTGAAAAAAAGATTCAAGCGCTATTCAATGCTTATGAGCCGCGGAAAATATTTTCTGATAGACGATATAGCATCAGCCTATCCTTTGCGCAGAAATGACGTGGCAAAGGACATTTCAAAGCTCATCGCTCTTGGCGCGTTCCCACAAGGTCACATTGACAACGAAAAGAAATATTTCATCGGTGACAATGAAACATATCAGCATTATATGCGCACCATGGAAACAGAACGTGAAATAAGAAAAGATCCCGCCGCGACTCAAAAACTCGAAGAGACGCGTTCAGCGATAGAGAAAGGCAAAAAATATATAGAACACATACGCCGCGCAAACGATATAATAATCGACAAGGCTATGTCTGATAAACTCGATCTGACCGAACTTATACTGAAAAACATCTTCGGCAGACTCGAAAAGCGTCCGGACCTCGTTCCCGAGGCAAGGAAGCTCATAGAGTATTATCTTCCTATAACCGAAAAACTGCTCAACGCGTATATAGACCTTGATAATCAAAATATGGGTTCTGAAAACATCAGAAAGTCAAAGACAGAGATAGAAAAATCTATCGATTCGGTAAACACAGCTTTTTATAATCTTTATAACAGCTTATTTACCGACGATAAAATAGATATAATATCAGATATAAGCGTTCTGCGCTCAATGTTTGCTCAGGAAGGCTTAAACAACAGTGACTTCAATAAACGGGAGGGATAACAGCATGGAAATCGAAAAACCGTCACTAACGCTTACACCGGATCTCAATGTTCCGACAGAAAACACAACAGCCGCTAAGCCAGCGCCTGAACCGGCTCCATTCGATGAGGAAGCGTCGCTTACCGATGAAGAAAAGGCAATGGTGGAGTCTTTTTCTTCTCAGATAGACATAAAAAACACCTCAATGGTCATGCAGTACGGAGCGGGCACGCAGCAAAAAATGGCGTCTTTCTCCGAAAAAGCTCTCGCATCTGTACAAACGAAAGAACTTGGAGAAGTGGGCGATATGCTTACAGGCATAGTAAAAGAACTGCAGTCATTTGACGCGGTCGAGGAAGACAAGGGCGGAATATTTAAGATCTTCAAAAAAACAACCGACAAGATCGAAAGCCTTAAAACAAAATACAGCAAGGTAGAGACAAATATCGACAATGTGGTACAAAGTCTGGAGCGCCATCAGATCCAGCTCATGAAAGACATATCAGGACTTGATCAGCTTTATGAATCAAATCTTGTATATTATAAAGAACTTACAATGTATATCCTTGCCGGCAAAAAAAGTCTAAAGAAATTCGAAGAAACAGAGCTTGCCGCGGCAAGAGATAAAGCCGCAAAAAGCGGATTGCCGGAGGACGCGCAGGCAGCGAAGGATATGAGCGACATGGCGTCACGTTTCGAAAAGAAACTGCACGATCTTGATCTTACCAGAATGATAGCGATCCAGACCGCGCCCCAGATACGTCTTATCCAGAGCAACGATACCGCAATGGCGGAAAAAATACAGTCAACTATCGTAAATACTATACCGCTTTGGAAGAGCAGGATGGTCCTTGCGCTCGGGATAGCACATTCGGCAGAAGCCGCAAAGGCTCAGAGAGCAGTCACCGATATGACAAATGAACTCCTTAAGAAAAACGCTCAAATGCTTAAACAGGCATCTGTTGAAACAGCCAAGGAGACTGAGCGCGGGATAGTGGATATAGAGACACTTAAAGAAACCAATCAAACTCTGATATCCACACTTGACGAGGTCCTTGCTATACAACAGGACGGAAGGCAAAGGAGAAAAGACGCTGAGACCGAACTCGTAAAAATAGAGGATGAACTGAAAAACAAACTTCTTGAAATGAGCAAATAAAACTCTATGATCAGGCAATTACGAAACGAAAGTTTCGCGATCACCTAAAAATCCTATGATAGGAGGATATTACATTGAAATATGCACTGTGTCTTGCCGGAGGCGGAACACGCGGCGCTTTTCAAGCGGGCGTCTGGCAGGCTCTTCGCGAGCTCAAAATGGATATCACCGCAATAACCGGAACATCGATAGGCGCAGTAAACGGCGCTATGTTCGCGATGGGCGAGGATACCGCTGATATGTGGTCCAATATCAACGTTGACGATATAGTTGATGTACCGAGAAAAAACAGCGATCTGCTCTCTCCGTCATCGCTTTTGAGTCTCGCAAAAAACGGCACAAACGGCGGTCTTGACACAACGCCTTTCAGGCGTCTTCTGACATCGCTTATTTCAGAAGAAAGACTTCGCAGTTCAGGCATCAAATTTGGGCTTTGTACTTTTTCGGTAACCGATAAAAGATCAGTGGAGCTTTTTTTAGATGATATACCCGACGGCAGAATTGTGGATTATATTCTTGCCAGCGCGTGCTTCCCGATCTTTAAGCCTGTCATAATAGATGGCAAAGAATACTCTGACGGCAGCGCCAGAAATAATCTGCCGATAAATATGCTCACATCACGCGAATATGACACGATAATATCCGTGTCGGTAAAAGGCGTGGGAGTTATACGGGATTTTGACAGCTGCGGCGCGAATGTGATCAAGATCAAATCACCCGTGCCGGAAGTGGGGCTTATGGATTTTGACAGAGATTCAATAAAGAGAAGCATAAAAAGCGGCTACTTTGAATGCATGAAGACTTTCGGGAGATTTTTCGGAAACACTTATTCATTTAACAGAGACTCTTATTACGACGCTGTATCTGTTTTCGGAGAAGAGCTTATTGCAGGGATAGAATCCGCTGCGAAAATACTTGGCATAGATCGTTTTGTCCCATATGATTTTGAAGAGCTTGCGCACGCGGTCTTGAGCAGTTACAAAAAAAGCCCGCGGCTCAAACATCTCGCCTCATATATCGAGAACGGTAAAAGCGGATTTATACATGAAAAACTTGATCTGCTCGGTGATCTGTTTGCTGCCGCTAATTCAATAGTATATTTAGATAAATATTTACATTGATTATATTATACTGACCGCAAAAAGGCCTTTTTCCCTAAAATTCCTTAAAAAAAGGGGAAAAAGGTCTTGTATTTTATCAAAAAAAATTATATAATAGATTATATGTATAAGTAACGAATTACATAAACGATAAGGGACAGATCTATGAAAAAGTTTTTTATGATCGTTATAGCAATAGCGGTACTATCTATAGCAGGTTACGGGATCGCGTATATAGTATCTCCCGTAAAGTCTATAGCTCTTGAGGAATATGTACACGAAGTAAGCGTTTCGTGCCCTGATGCATTTATAATTCGGAATGAGACCGTATATTACGCCACATCAGCCGGAACTGTTTATGATTCGACCGAAGAGGGTGACCGCGTCTCACGTGATACGATAATCAGCACGATCTATAACGGCAATGTTGATGCCGGGACTCTCAGAGAGCTTCAGACCATAGATAATAACATCAGCAGATTAAGACGCACCGAAGCGCAAAGCACACTGTATTCTACCGATACAGCTTCAGTAGAGAGCGAGGTCGCATCACGGCTTAACTCTGTATCAGATCTTGCAGAGGATAACGATATTGAACAAATACATGAATATAAAGAAGATATAAACAATCTGAGAGCCGGAAACGATATCTCTATAGCTTCAAAGATCGAAGAGCTTACAGCCGAAAAAGCCTCGGTGGAAAGTTCTATATCTGCCGGCAAAACAGATATCGTATGTGACCGTGCAGGGATCTTTTCATCATACACAGACGGTCTCGAGTCAGTGCTTTCACCCGATAGGATATCCGAGTATGATATTTCTTATATCCGCGGACTGTCCGCTCAAAGCACACGCATGCAAAGCGGAAGCTCTGTGGCGGTAGGTGATCCGATCTGCAAGGTAATGAACAATCATATGTGGTATGTACTCGGTATAGCGGGAAGCGATGATGCTTCGCTGTGCACAGTCGACGCGGATGTCACTGTGAGATTCAGCAATCTTTCAGGCTCGTCAGTTCCCGGAACGATAACATATGTATCCGAACCGGATGAGAACGGGGAATACTTATTTTTAGTAGAAGTATCTACTTTTCTTGAGAGCGCGTTTTCATACCGGAATATAGATACAGATATAATTTTTGAAGAATACTCAGGTTACAAGGTGCCGTCAGAAGCAATAAGGACCGGCGACACACTTGACAGCTATTATGTTTACGCAACACTCGGTTCGGAGACGTACCGCTGCGACTGTGACGTTCTGTACACGGATACAAACGAGGGTTATTCCATTATTCAATCAAAGGAAAATGCTGAAAATAAACTTGGTTCGATGGAAAGGCTTGTCGTAGGCGAACGGTAAGGAGGAGATTATTTTGACCATAGAAGAGGGACTTGCAAATGTGCGGAAAAGGATTGCAAACGCTGCGCGTGAATGCGGCAGAGATCCTGCAGAGATCACGCTCATTGCCGTTACAAAAACTCATCCGCCGGAGATGATGAATGAGGCTATACGGCTCGGTGTAACAGATATAGGCGAGAACAAACCGCAGGAGGTAAGGGATAAGTTCGATAAGGTCCTGCCGGTCAGATGGCATCTGATAGGTCATCTGCAGACAAACAAGATCAAATATATAATTGACCGCTGCGCGATGATACACAGCGTTGATTCTATAAAGCTCATGGATGAGATCGACCGTCTCGCCGTGCTCCATAACAAGGATATCGATATCCTGATACAGGTCAATATTTCGGGAGAGCTATCAAAATCCGGTATCGCTCCCGAAGAACTTGAGTCACTTTTAGAACACGCGGGCGCTCTTTCAAAAACACATGTAAAAGGGCTCATGACCATAGCTCCAAAAGCGGAATTCGGAGACCCGGCAATACATTTTCAAAATATGAAAAAGCTTTTTGACAGCGTCAAATCACGCAAATTTGAAAATGTGGAAATGCGGGAACTGTCGATGGGAATGAGCGGTGATTTTGAAGCGGCTGTGAAATGCGGAGCCACTATGGTCCGTGTCGGAAGCGCTATTTTTGGAGCAAGAAACTACGGTCAGCCATCGGCTTGACCACTATCGTTTATAATACGATATAGAACATAAGAAAGGATGTGTTCATATGTCATTTATCAGCAATGCTCGAAGAGCTCTCGGCGGCAAGCCGGAAAACGAATACTATGACTACGACAATTATGACGAGGAAAATTATGACGGCTATGATGAGGTCGAGGAAAAGCCGCGCAAAAGAGGATTCTTCTCATTTTTGTCTAAAAAGAACGACTATGATGATGAAATATATGATGACGAGCCGGTATCACAATCGGACAGACGCTCAAATTATGAAACAAGAGAACGCGACCGAGGCAGCAGAAGATACTCATCTTACAGCGGTTCATCATATTCCGATGACAGACGTTCCTCAGACAACTTCATTCGGTATGACTCATCAAATATGAATGCAAATATTGAAGTAAAGGTTTTGTATCCACAGAGCTTTGACGATTCAGCTGATATCGTCAAAGAGGTGAAAGCGCATAAGATCACGATATTTGATGTCTCAGAGATAGATTCAAATGATGAAGCCAGAAGGATAGTTGATTACATATGCGGAGCGGCGGAAGGAATGGAATGTCCGTTCTCACGTTTATGCCCAAGTATTTTCTGCATCGCTCCAAAAGGTGTAAAACTTACAAATTCAAGATCAAAATACAGGCGCTGATGGATCAGGATATAAAATTGCTTAAAGCAAAAACTGAAGATCTTTTTGATCTTTGTGAGAAATATTGCTCTGCGCGTTTTTCCGATTTTCTCGACGGAGCAGAGCAGACGATAATAAACAGAGAGAGAATTTTTCCGTATGGCTGCAACGTCATGATCTATGGCGGCTTTGAAGACGCCGAAAAAAAGATAATCGGAGTATTCCCCGAATGGGAAAGACCGACACGGGAGGCGTTTCCTATCACATGCTTGAAAGCTGAGGGAGGATATTCCCGCCCGCTTACACATCGAGATTATCTTGGCTCTGTGCTCGCGCTCGGTATAGCTCCGGCGAAACTTGGGGATATAGTGGTATCCGAAGGCTGTGCCTATATATTCATACACACCGATATATCGGAATATGTATCAAGCTCTCTGCATAAAATAGGTAATCAAAATGTTAAGCTTTCTGTCATTTCCGATCCTTCATCAGTGAAGATCGAGAGAAAATATTTGACGATCGAAACGGTCTGCGCCTCAGAACGGCTTGACGCTCTGACTGCCGCATCAGCGAATATATCGCGTTCCGAAGCGGCAAAACTTATTGAGGGAGGAAAAGTCAAGCTCAATCATCTTGAGATCTGCAAGGCGTCTGAAACTGTAAAAGAAGGAGATCTACTGTCCATACGCGGCAGCGGAAGATTTATAGTATATAAATACGGATCAGAGACCCGAAAAAAAAGACTTCATGTGACACTAAAAAAATACATTTAGGGTGAAACGCATACGGTAAACCCGGAATGGAGGAACTATGCTAAAACCGACAGATATTCAAAACAAAGAATTTGAAAAAAAACTCAAAGGCTATGACTGCGACGAAGTAGACGATTTTCTTGATGCCATAATTCAGGATTATGATGCTCTATTCAAGGAAAATCAAAGCCTGAAGAATAAAATAGGAGTTCTGACCGATGCTGTCGAGAGATACAAGCAGATCGAGGACACTATGCACAAGTCTCTTGACGTTGCAAAACAGTCTGCTCAGGATATCAAAAACAATGCAAATATGGAAGCTCAGGCTATAATCAACAGAGCAAAGCTTGACGCCGCGCGGCTGGCAAGACAAATAGACGAGGAACATATTAAAAAGCATCAGGAAATGCTCAAGGTCAAACAAGAAGTAGATACCTACAAAGTGCGTATAAAAACAGTATGCGAAAACCTTATGAAGACTCTTGACGATATGTGATTCATTTTAAAAGGGAGCAATTTGATCTGTACAAATCGCTCCCTGATTTATTTACTTTTTTTCTTCCTAAACGCGAATAGCTTCATGATAACAAAAGTTACCGGAACACCTATAACTGCGGCAAGCGCGTAAACCGGCAGTTCCGGAATCCCTATCCAATTGTGGAATACCGCAACCATGATATTCTGTATTATAAAATTAGGCATATACGAAATAAAGAATTTCACATATTTCACAAACGAAAGCTTTTCTTTGAATGTCAGCTTGCTGTTCAGTATATACGAGATCACCATTGACGTTATATATCCTATAACAAACGCGATATTCGCGTTGAGCGGTCTTTCACCGAAAAGAGCGTTTATTATAAGCGAATACAGCCATGAAAACAATATCCCGTTAAATGTGTTCACAATGCCTATAAACAGAAACATTAAAAATTCCGGCGAAGCGAACATATGGATAAATTTTTCTTTGCCTGTTTCCTTATATTCATTCCATAACGTAAGCTCATTTTTTCTCACTATAAACGCCTTTTTTGCTATTGATGCCAAAGGTCCGTCACTGAAACTATCAGAATAGAACTCGTCACAGCCGGTTATACCATATTCATCTTTCAGCCTTCTTACCTTTTCAGGTCCCCAGCAATTTTCTCCACTGTACTTGCCAGTCTTTTTATCCACACGCGACGCTATAAGATCTTTTATTCCAAGCCGCTTACAAATAGGCTCAAGCAAGAACTTTGGTGACGCTGAAATAATTATATCGTCCTCTTTACGCTGTTTTTTATAATACTCAAGGATGTTATGCTCATGCTTGTCCCAGAAATCATTTACAGCCTCGTCTATATCCGGTATCATCTTTAAGAAACCGTACATACGCTCTTTAAAACGCGTTTTAGAGTAAATACCCAAAACATACAAAAAGAAAGCCCATAGCGTTGGCACTGCCCACAGGCAGGCTCTTTTATACCTACACGCGCAATATTTTATGAAATCCGCCGTAGAATCTCCATCATAAATCGTCTTATCGAAATCATAAATGTTCAAGATCCGAATATCCTTTCGATCATTATTTATTTTCAGCCTCTTTCAGCAGAGATACCGCATAGGCGCTTATACCTTCTTCTCTGCCTTCAAAACCGAGCCGCTCTGTCGTTGTGGCTTTAACGCTCACTCTTCCCGCATCTATACCCAGATCCGCCGCCATGTTTTCGCGCATACGCCCAATATACGGCATAAGCTTCGGCCTCTGCGCGGCTACTGTTATATCAGTATTCTCAATTTCAAATCCGCTCTCACGAACTTTTTCAATCACTCTGCGTAGAAGTATGCGGCTGTCTATATCTTTGAATTCGTCCGATGTGTCGGGAAACAAATTACCAATGTCTCCGATCGCGGCAGCGCCCAAAAGACTGTCACAAAGCGCATGTATTGCAACATCCGCATCTGAATGCCCCAACAGTCCTTTCTCATGCGGTATGTCAACACCGCAAATTATACATTTTCTGCCCTCTGCCAATCGATGCACATCGTAACCAAAACCGACCCTCATCACATTACCGCCTTTCATACTAAGCGCCGCTTTTAAAACCTAACGGCTTTTCGTCTTGTTTCTCAATTCTATTATTCTTTCCGCCATAGCTATATCTATAGGCGTAGTTATTTTCACATTTTCATAATTGCCGGGAGTAACATGCACTTTTCTGTTATATCTTTCAAAAACCGAACAATCATCTGTTACCTCCGCGCCTTCAGCTTTTATACGTCTGTGCAGCTCTGTTATTTCTGCGCGTCTGAAGACCTGCGGTGTCTGTATATGCATGATCTTTTCACGGTCGACCGTTCCAACAATAGTTCTTGATTCATTTATTGTTTTCAGGGTGTCTTTCACGGGTACTCCCAACGCCGCTGCGCCGTACTTTTCAGCATCCGATACTACAGCGCTTATTTCCTCGTCAGTTATGAGACAACGAGCTCCGTCATGTATCACTGCAATATCACCGGAGGCAGCCAAAAGACCTATGTAAACAGAGTCACTGCGCTCAGCTCCGCCCTCTTTTACTGAGACCGCTTTGATTATATCATATTTTTCAATAATAGCACGGCATCTCATTATATCCTCAGGACCTGTCACCACTATGATCTCATCTATAACATCGCAGTTTTGAAAAACTTCAAGCGTATGTGCCAAGATCTCTTTTCCGCGCAATGGAAGGTATACCTTATTTATGCCCGCGCCCATTCTCCGTCCCTTGCCGCCGGCGGCAATTATCGCTGAAACCATTTATGATCCTCCTGAAAAAGCTTCTCATTTTAGAAATCACTTATCCTTTGTCAACAAGAGCTGAAACCGTATCATCCAATATCATTTGGATGTCACTCTCACCGGCTACTCCCGAAAGAATAAGCTCACTCAGCACGATCTGTCTTGCCGAACTAAGTGTTTTTCTTTCACTCGTAGAAAGTCCCTTGCGTCTGTCACGGCACATAAGCTCCTTGAGCACACCTGCGACCTTGTATATATCACCGGATTTTAATTTTTGCATATTTTCTCTCTGACGTTTGTTCCAGTTAACATCATCACCCACATCTCTGTCATGAAAATACTCAAGGACCTTTTTTGCCTCGTCCTTTGATATAACATCTCTGATACCTATTTTCTCACAGCCGTCAACGGGTATATCCGAGATCATGTTCCCCACAGCAAAGCATACGACATAATATTCTCGTTCTACTCCGCCAAGAACAATCTTCTTTACATCCTTGATCGTACCGGCACCGTGCATCGGGTGCACAACCTTATCTCCGACACTGTACATGCTTCACCGCTCCTTTACCGCAAAAACAAACAACTAACTGTACTTATTATAACATATTTTTTATGAAATGTCAAATGATTAATTTTATCACATTTTATTATAAAAATCAATATATAATTTGTTTATTATGCGCACAGATTTAAGATATCTTTTTATGAAAATTGCACAAACCATATCGTCTTTTATTTTGATAATATAAATATGCGGTCATGAAACATTCGTTTTACGCTCACCCAATATGGCAAAAAATACAGGACAGGAACCCATACAATAAGGCTCCTGTCCCTAAAGATCATGTTTGATCTGCTGTTCCGAATACCATATTATCTATCTCTGTTGACCACTCCCAGTTCTTTTCGTTACGCACCGCAAGCACCTCAACAGCTGCAAGATCCTCCGCATTCTCAAAGGTCATCTCACCGCTGAAAGACTTGCCGTTCTGAGTAAGCGTGAACGTTACCGTCTTCGCGGCAAAATCAGCCTCAGCCTCTATATGCACAACACCCGAGCCTGTAAGACCCGTTCCGGTCCATGGCAGAGTTTCAAGACCCTGATTCGAGATCTTTCCGCCGTAATTGTACTCAAGCTCAGAATCCTTATATGTCTTGAAAGAAAGGAATACATTCCCCTCACTGTCGGCAAATCTAAGCTCGCCCACGGAGCTTCCTCCCGTCATTTCTCCCACGTCCCAATCAAGAGAAATATAAGCATTTCCGGTCATAGGTCCGGGCAAATTGTATACAGCGTTTCTGTTACCCTTATCGCTGCCCCCAAAATGCATAGCGCCGTCTGCCGACACGCCTATCTCCGGCATTGGCGCCGGCTTTGTTCCCGCCCATCCGGCAGTGTCTCCCTCGCTGTAGGACGAGTAATCCTCATCGACATATATCTTATACGTTGTACCGTTCACCTGCTTCTCGGTATATTCCAGCCCTTCAAGAGGATCGCCTGCCGGTGTTGCCTCAGGCAGCGGGGTAGGCGTGGGGATCGGCTCCGGATCAGGCTCTTTGCCGCTCTTTAACGCTTCTACAGTCTTATCCCTGTCCGACCAATCGGTGATCTCACTGTCTGAGATCACGATAAGCCTGCCGGTCTCATCCCAGCTCACAACCTTACCGAATGCTTCGGCAACCGCTCTCAGCGGCAGCATAGTCCTGTCGTTCATTATCTGCGGCGGAGCTTCGAGCGTTTTTATCTCACCGTTTACGGTATACTCGGCATTATTTATATACATCACTATATCTCTTCCGCCGCCGGAGACCGTCACCTGCTGTGTCCCGCTGTCCCATGCGATATCCATCCCGAGCACCTCAGAGATAAATCTTACCGGCACAAGCGTTCTGTCATTCACTATGGTCGGTACTACTGACGCATTGTCTTCGTCTATCATTACGATCCTGTCATCCGCATACGCGTACGGGCTGTCCACTCTGAGCGTTACCGTATCCGCCGCGCGCTTTGCATAACCGACATATATCGTATACGGCTTTGCCGCATCGGGACTCGATACGCGCACTCCGTCCTTTTCGGTATAGACATTATACTCCGGTATCTCTGTCGTTTCATACCCGAGGTAAAAGTCCACATTCGCGGGCTGATTATAGTGATTGTTCTGCATTGCTACCGATGCCCTGTAATAACGGTCATGCATGAATGTCGGGATCCTGTAGCGTGTTTCTATATTCGTAGAATATATCCTTATCCCGGACTCATCCTCGGTCTTCCAGACGATCTCATCGCGCCAATCGCCGAACAGGTCCGCGGCAGCGCACGGCACTGCCTTTGTTCCGCAGTTTGACGCGCAGCCGTCGGCGTCAAACAACACTTCTATGACCTTGTCCGTCCAGTTCCACTTTGAAACGCGTATCCCGTCAAGGAACTCGCTCAGAAGATCTCCGTCCCAATATATCTTGAAGTTCATCGGCAGCGTCCCCTGCATATATGTCCCGTCTTCGTTCATCTGATAAGTTCCGTCCGGAAGCCGCGTGTAGAACTTATCAAATCCATCAGCTATTTTTTCACCGCCTATATTCATCGGCACTGTGGCGGTGGATCCCCACAGCTCATAGCCCGGATATGTTGGATCTATATCCGCCGCGCGGCTCCTGCCGGTATCCTTATTCTTTCCCCAGCCAAAGAGCAGCTGCCCCGTTCTCGCGTCGTGCAGCTCTATATTTGCGGGCAGATTCGAGGTCTCATGGCATGCCCACACGTAATAGCCCGGATAGTCGGGATCCATTACAGCGACATCAAACGCGTCCCCATGCCCGAGCTTTATCGTATTGCCCTCGGCATCTTCGCCGTTTACCGCATACATAGTGCTGCCATCATCATCTATCGCCATCGGTCCGGAAAGTATCTCGTCCTTTCCGTCAAAATCCACGTCAGCGACGGCAAGATTGTGGTTTGCCGCGCCGTATATGCTGTTCACATCCTCAACATTCGGCGTGTCCGCCTCCCAGTCGAGCACGAATTTATCATCCTCTATATGCCATGCCGCCGCGCGCACATTATCCCACGCGCCGCGCACCTCTACAAAGCTCGGCGTGACACCGTCAAGATATGCGAGTCCGAACAGATGATGGCTTGCGCGCTTTGTGAGTCTGCCGGTATCGGTATATCGGTACGACCACTCCGAAAGGGGAGTTTGTGACGGCAGAAGATCTATCCTGTCCATCTCCGCGCCTGTTTCACCGTCATACATGGAAAGATATTCAGGAGTTGAAACTATGTACTGTCTGTCCTGGAATATTGCGAGGTTGTCCGCCTGCTTGGTGTAATCCGTTACCTCACCGTTTGCGCCCGTTATAACATTCCCTGTACCGTCCGTTGTGCCCTCGAACGAGCGCATTATGACCTCAGCCTTGCCGTCGCCGTTGAAATCATAGACCATCATATTTAGGTCATGCTCATTGATCTCATTGGGCCCTATATTTATCGTCCACATATATTCGCCCGTGAGCTCATAAGCCTCAATTATCGGATATGCCACGCGCGTTTCAACGCTCATGTCCTTTGGGATGCGTCTAAGCAAAAGCTCATACTGTCCGTCACCGTCAAGGTCGCCGACCGCTCCGTCATCGATAATATAATCGCCCGTCTCATACTCCTTGACCTTGAATTCGGTATACTCCTTATCCCACGCCTTTGCTGTTGTCTCCTCTCCACCGCCGTCGGTTTCCGTTATCATGACAAGCCTGTATTCCGCTCCCGCAGGCGCGTCTTCATCGAAGAAATTCGTTCCGGATATAGGCGCAGTGTTCAGCTTCTCACCGTTTCTGTAAAGATCCCATTTTATATCCTGTGGATCCGTGCCGAGAAAACGCCAGCTTACAAGCGTCCCGCCGTCACCGGGCACCGCGACAAGCCCTCTGTCAAGATACTCAACGCGTCTTTGCATATCCGGCTTTGCCGCGTAAAGCGACTCTGTCTCCGCTTTCGCGGCAGCATCCTCCGTCTTCTCATAATACCCGGTCGTGAAACCGTCATTGGAAGTGTCAGGCGTGAACGATGCATAGCAAGGCACCGACACGCCGACCGCCGCCGCCAGAAATGCCGCTGTTAGTCTGATCTTCATATAATACCGCTCCTCTCTCTTTTTATATTATTCCCGTACTATCAAAAAGAGCAGAGAAACACAATATCCCCATTATGTCTCCCTGCTCTGCCTTATATTTAATTATATCATTAAATCATACAGCGGTAAATCAAAACATCAGTCAATATTCATTAAAATTCCGCTGTTCCACTACCGCTGTTCGTGTTTTCTCGTCCCATGTCACGGTATAGCCCAGCTCCTCCGACAAGAACCTCAGCGGCACCATCGTCTTTCCGTCTATCAGCCTCGCCGGAACATCTACTTTCACAGGCTCTCCGTTTACCGTAACATCCGCGCTGTCTATCGAAAATTTGATCTCCGTATCACCGATACGCGCAGAAGCCGTGCTCGTTTCTGGCTCCCATTCCA
Source organism: uncultured Clostridia bacterium (assembly GCA_904395315.1). Lineage (GTDB taxonomy): Bacteria > Bacillota > Clostridia > UBA1381 > UBA1381 > Ornithomonoglobus. The sequence continues at coordinate 3,051 of CAJFNT010000056.1, read as the reverse complement.
CATCCGCACCCATCTGCTCAAATAGGAATCGCATCGGTACAAGAGTGCGCCCGTTCTCGATCACCGGCGGAGTAGAGAAGCCTAAAAAACATCCGTTGAAATTTACATATACAGTTTCCTCCGTCATGTAGCTGTTTAGATCCTCTTTTTCAACATAAAACCTGTTGTCTGAACTGTATATAACACCACATCCGTTTTTCCAGCTGTCCGAGTTCAAAAAACACTTTGTGAAATATATTCCATCACATGACATCCATATACCCTCACCATTATTATCGACTATGTAAAAATATTCTCCTGCTTTATTAAGTATCCGCTGTGCCGACGTATCGGAATAAGGATTATTGCTGTGGCTTATCGCTACCTCCTCATATAATATCTGTTCTGCCTGTTTTCTATCCTTAAACATAAAAATCTTATCATCGTTAAGAACAATGCTGTTCTTGCCATTGTTTATAGGCACATTCTCTAAATCGTCACACATTTCCCAATTTATAAGATCATCCGACATGAGGACCTTATTCACAATATCACCGCTTTTATATCCCCATTTATTCGATTGCAAATATGATTCATTATTTACACATACATAACAACATCCGTCTATATATGAGATCTCTCTTATATAGTGATCAAATTTAATTTTATCAGTTAAATTAAATTGATCGTCAAGAATATACAGATAACTATAGTCCTCCAACACTCTGCCGCTTTTGCCTATATTGTCATAAACATCCGAACGGGCTATATACTTTCCGTCCGCCCAAATTATCTCATCCATAGATCCCATTCTGCTGAACGGATCGAAACCATCCGAATCATTATAGATATTTACCGACCTGAAATCAGAAAAATCATATGTAAACAAAGTTTGATCCACACCATTTTGATCTTGGCATGTTACCAGATAACCGTTTCCAACATACTGCACTTCTTTCACATTATCGATTTTTCCTTTTGTGTATAAATTATCCTCGTCCATTTCATTGATCAAGCTTGTATCATTCGCATATGAATATACACATGACAAGCATCCTGCAATAACAAACGACAATATAGACAGTATGAATACTTTTTTCATTCATCTCATCTCCCACGAAATATTACAAAATTGTTAAGTTCTATTTATATTATATACTAAACAAAATCAAAAGTAAAGAGCTTTTGTTGGATTTGACATAAAAAAAACTTATTAATATCTGCCATAACCGGTTCCACAAAACAAATAGCCATCCACAAAATTGCTCAACGCATTTCATGGATGGCTTCCTTATTATTTAGTGATCCTACACTTCAAAAACTTGTCTTTACTTTTCCAAAAAGCGATTTAAAATAGCCGCAGTTTCTGCTCGGGTCGTATTGCCCTGTGGATCAAGCAAATTATTATCTCTGCCGGAAAGTAAGCCATAACCTACTGCCCATGCCACATTTTCTCTCGCCCAATCAGCGATCTTTGAATGATCTGCAAACTTCGTCAGATCACCTCTTACCGTGGTATCAACGCCTTTATAGTCAGCATAACGGTTCATAATAGCCGCCATTTCCTCTCTTGAGATCAGCTTATCAGGTGCAAATTCAATATCGGAGTAGCCTTTAACAATTCCATTATTTTCAGCCCATATAACTGCATTTGTATAATAAGCGTTTGCTGCTACATCCTCAAATTTACTTGTACCTGTTACATACGGCTCACCTTCTGCACGATACAGCACTGCAACCATCATTCCTCGGGTTATTGCCTGATCAGGAGCAAATAAATTATCGGTTATACCACTGAACAATCCGTTTTCATAAGCATTTTTTACATCATCGTAGAACCAGTCGTTCTTGTCTACATCGTCAAACGGATCTTCCCATGCATCAGGATGTTCCGTTTCTATAGGCTCATCAGATACAACAGGTTGTTCTTCTGTCCATTTTGCATACAGAGTAATATTATTATTTATTTTTGTATCAAAATCAAATTCTGTATTGCATTCCTTTTCATTGAACCAGCCATCAAAAATGTATCCATCTTTGACCGGTTCTTCAGGACTTTTGACTGTACTGTTTCTTGTTACTCTTATGCTGTCAATTTCACTGCCGCCTTGCGTATCAAATGTCACAGTATAATACGTTACAGACGAGCCGCCGCTGCCACCGGGGTAAGTCCATTGTGCATATACTGTAGCATCCTCTGTAAATACAGTTTCTTCTGTGATCTTAGTCCCGCCGCTCTTTTCTGTATACCAGCCTTTAAAGCGATATCTTCCGCTTCGCTCCGCAGTTGGTAATTCGCTTAATTTACCATCCGCATTGGTCGATATAGTTTCTGCAGAAACACTGTCTCCGCCATTTTTATCGAATGTAACGGTATAACTTATATTTTCCCATACGGCATATACAGTTGTATTGTCTGTAAAGATATACCCTGCGCCTGGCTGTATCTCAATTCCGTCTAAACTGCCGATAGCCCAACATTTGAATCGTTTTCCCTCCGGTGGTGTGAATTCATTTTCAGGAAGAGTAAATTCTTTATCCTTCGAAGCTGTACCGTCTGCCATAACTCCGCTTCCTCCGTTGGCATCATAACTAATTACATAACCTTCAGTCGGGATCTGCGGTATTTCAGTATTCTCATTACGTGTTTTGTGGCACTTTGTACATTCCTCATGTTTAAATCCCGGAGCCTCTGTTGTTGCCTCTTTATCAATTACCCATTCAAATGTATGTCCCGTTGCGGGAATGATCTCCGTCACCTCGCCGTATTCCGATGTGTATTTCTGATAACCGGTATCCTCACAGGTCGGTGCCTGATATTCGCCCTTTGTCCATGTTTTGTCGTCTGTCAAAGCCGGCAATATCATTGTGTCCTTATGGCTATTATCGTTCTGGCATACTCGCTCCGCCGTTCCTGTCTCTGTCTGTGTCGGGTCTTTCGTTATCGTCCACGCACCCCAGCTGTGGCCGGTCGCGGATATCGTTTCCGTTACCTCTCCGTATTCCGATGTGTACTTCTGATAACCGGCATCTTCACAGGTCGGTGCTTTGTATTCGCCCTTTGTCCATGTT
>CAJFNT010000055.1 GCA_904395315.1 uncultured Clostridia bacterium | reverse complement strand
CACGATGTTCCTGAGAGATGCTCCGCGGAAGCCCTTTTCGGAAAACTCAGTCTTTGCCGCCTCGGTAATGGCGCGAAGCGTTGTATTTTCGTTTCCTTCCATCGGCTGTCCTCCATGATGTAACAATGTTATATAACACTGTTATAAGTGTATCACACTTATAACGGTTTGTCAAGTATGATGCAGTATTTTCTACAAAAAAACGAATAATAAAATGAGGAGCTGATCACAAATAAGCATCGGCTCCCTATCTTGTTTATGTCATATGATCATGATCCGTTTTCCAGCCTGCCGCTCAGCCGCTTAAAAACATCTAAAAATTCACTTTCTGCTGTCTCCGGCAGTCTCGATCCAAAGCTGCGCTTTGCCTTTATTTCTCCGTATTTCAATTCTTCTCCCATGTTCTTTTTAAACTCATGATAGAGCATGGCGTCGTCTATCGCGCGTATGAGCGCTGTTTCTTCTTTATCGGGCAGCCGTCCGGCAAATTTCTTAAATATCATCTCTATAAGCAAATGTTCGGTCTTATCTATTCCATCAAGCTCAATTTTTACCGGACGCGGGATATCGGAGATATACGCCTCCGCGGCGTCATGCAGCAGACAAAACATTATCATGACCGCGCTCAATCCTCGCGCTTCCGCTTCGGCAGCGCAGTCTATAGAATGATCGGCAACAGAATAAAAATGTTTATAATGCCCGTTCGCGCGGCAGAGCATTGAAAGCGAGTGCGCTATATCCTCGATCCTTATATCATTATACGACGGTTCTGTAGGATAAAAATGGACGCCGGTGTATGTAGTTATATACCGTGCCATAATTATTCTCCCGCTCTCTTTTTCTTGGGAGGAGCGCCGTAATACTGATAGAGACAGCATTTGAGCATGCCGTTATAAAGCTTTCGGCGCCTGTCAGCTTTGCGTCCGAATTCTTTTTCAAATTCCTCATGTGACGTTAGGATATAATATGACCATCTGTCAAGTTTTGAAAAATTCTTCCCTATCGCTCTGTAGAGCTTTTTGCATTCTTCAATATCGTTTAGACGTTCGCCGTAAGGCGGATTCGTTATTATAGTTCCCAACGATCTTGAAAATCCGATCTTTCTCGCGTCCTTTGCAAACGCGGTTATAAACTCGTCAACGCCTGCCTTTTTAGCGTTCTGTTTTGTGAGTTCTACCGCTTCCGGATCTATATCGCTTGCAAATATCTCCGGCTTCACGTTTTCGTGGATCTCTGACTTCGCCTCTTCTATAACATCCTTTACCGCTCGCTCAGATATCTGTGGAAAATCCATGAACGAAAATCTTCTTCTCAATCCGGGCGCTATATTGCGCTTGAACATTGCGGCTTCTATAGGTATAGTTCCCGAGCCGCAGAAAGGGTCAGAAAAAGGATATTCAAATTTCCAATAGCTCAAGATGACCATTGCCGCGGCAATGGTTTCACGCAGCGGAGCCTGATTTGAATGCGCCCGGTACCCTCTTTTATGGAGAGCGGCGCCGGTCGTGTCGATCATAAGCGTTACAGTATCCGCGATTATTGTGAACTGGATCTGATATGTGATCCCATCCTCAGGCAGCCAGCTGATCCCGTATTCCTCTCCAAGTCTGTCGGCTATCGCCTTTTTTATCATTATCTGGCTTGAGCGGTCACTTGCAAGCTTCGACCGCGTAGTCTTTCCCTTTACGGGAAAAGCATCGCGGCGGTCTATAAAGTTTTCCCATTCGAGCGATCTTACTCCCTCATACAACTCGTCTGCCGTTTCCGCTTTGAATTCGCCGATCTTTATGAGCACCCTTTCGCCGCACCGCAGCCACATATTCGCGCGGCATACCGCATCATAATCCCCTTTGAATGTCACACGGCCGTTTTCGACACGACTAACGTCGTAGCCGAGTCTGTAAAGCTCTTTCGATACCAATGCTTCAAGCCCGAAAAGGGTCGGAACAATTATTTCAAACGTCTCTTTCACGCTCATCACCTCTTTTAAATGTTTTTCTCAATGCCAGGTAAACTATATGTCTGTCACCGTCTGCGTTTTTTTCTCCCTGCAGTATCTCTTCGCTTTCCTCCGCCTCTGCCGTGCCGTTTCCCTCGCGAAGCTCTCTTGTCTTTTTTCTCATCGCTTCTTCGCTCGGCAAGCTCGGTACGCTTTGCGAGTTTTCGTATGGTTGAAGGATCGGCGTCTGATTCAAGCACAAAATCGATCTGCCTCAACAGCACGCTGCAGCCGGCAACGGTTATGCGTATCCTGTCGCCTATCTTATATGATACCCCGGTTCGTCTGCCGACAAGCATACGGCGTGTTTCATCGTATTCAAAATAATCGCCTCTCATGGTCTCGCATCGTATCAATCCCTCGCATGAGTTTTCAAGCATGGCGAACATCCCGAAGGACGTAACAGACGATATTACCGCGTCAAATGATTCTCCGAGATATGACTGCATATATACTGCCTTTAAAAGATCCACGGCGTCGCGCTCCGCTTTTTCGGCGGCTATTTCTCGTTCGCTCGAATTCTCAGCCGCTTCACGAACGGCACCGGCAAGCCGGTTGTAATCACTCTCATCCAGTCCGCCGTCGATATAGAGCGACAATATCCTGTGTATGATAAGATCTGGGTATCTGCGTATCGGAGATGTAAAATGGCAGTAATATCGTGCCGCAAGTCCGAAATGACCGCTGTTGGTCTCATGATAACACGCCTTCATGAGCGATCTGAGCATTACTGTCGATATCATAAGCTCTTCCGGAGTCCCTTTTGCTTCTTCCACTATACGCTGCAGATCCTTTGGATGGACCGTTTCCGGATCTATCTTGCCCTTTAATGAATAACCGAAATTTTTTATGAAATCATTGAACGCTGTAAGCTTTTCCATACTCGGAGATTCATGGACACGGTAGACGAACGGCAGTTCCGCCCAATATGCCGCTTCCGCGATCGTTTCATTAGCCGCAAGCATGAATGACTCTATGAGCCTTTGCGACTTCCCGCGGTCCTCTATAACTATCTCGGTCGGCATTGCATCGGCTCCGCATTTGACCTTTGCCTCAGGGAAATCGAAGTCTATCGCGCCTCTTTTTTGCCTGAGCGCCGCAAGTTTACGTGAAAGGGCATCCATATCTTCAAGTATCCCGACCAGTTCTGAATATTGCTCGCGCAGGCGCGTATCGCCGTCAAGTATCCTGTTCACATTGTTGTACGTCATCCTCGCGTGTGAATGGATCACTGTTTTTGAAAGCCTGTGATCTATGATATTGCCGTTTTTGTCAATCTCCATAAATACCGAAAAAGCGAGTCTGTCGGTATCCGGATTCAGCGAGCAGATCCCGTTCGATAAGCGTTTTGGGAGCATCGGTATCACTTTGTGAGGCATATATACGCTCGTGGCGCGTCTGTATGCCTCTTTATCGAGTTCTGATCCCTCTCGGACATAATAAGACACATCAGCTATATGCACTCCCAGGATACTGTTCCCGTTTTCCGCCTTCTCCAGCGATACAGCGTCATCGAAATCCTTTGAGTCATCACCGTCTATAGTAAATATTATCTTAGATCTGAGGTCTTCCCTTCCGCGGATCTCAGCCTTTGTAACATGATCCGGTATCTTGTCCGCCTCATCCGTGACGGCTTTCGGGAACACGGAGCGGATACCGTTTTCCGATATTATACCGTTCAGGCAGCTTTCCGCCGAATCTGCCCTGCCCAGCACGGTTATTATTTCTCCGATCGGCTTATTCTTTTTATTGTACTCAGTGATCCTTACTATCACCCTGTCACCGACCTCAGCGCCGCCGAGCTTCGCCGGAGATACCCGTACCTGAGCAAAAAACGATTTTCTGTCGGGGACTATACGGTAACTCTTATTTTTGATCCCGGAAACTACTCCTACGATCGTATCGTTTCCGCGTTCAATGATCCCTGCCACATGCCCTTCGCTGTGTCCGTAACTGTTGTCTTTTTTATCTATCCTTACTAATACCCGATCGCCGTCATACGCGCCGCCAAGATTTTCAGCTGCGATAAATATATCCTCAGCGCCCTCTTCGTCAGGGCGTACAAATCCAAAGCCTCCTCTTGCGCTGCACGAAAGTTTGCCCGAGGCAGTGAGCGTCTTTCCGCTCACTGCGCAGTAGCGGCCCTTTTTTGTTTTATATATCCTGCCCTCTTTAATGAGCTCGTCCAGCAGCTCGGCAAGCTCGTCCCTATCATTCTTCGGCACGTCGAGGACCACAACAAGTTCCTCAAATTTAAGAGGCACATATGTGCTGCCCGACATATAATTTATAAGCTTTTCTTTTCTGTTCATATGTTCTCCAATTGCATCAGTCCGCAGCCGGACCTGAATAGTTATTTATCCTTAGTATAACCGCTCTTCTGTTTTATATTATCATCATATCTTATTCTTCAATTCTCATTATATCATCACCATAACTGCATGTCAAGGAATATATAATTAACATGACGTTCATTGACTTTTGTTTACTACTATGGTATAATGAGAAAAACAGTGGTCAACAAATCAATTTTGGGGGAAAGAGTTGCTTAAATTATGGATAAAATGCTTGAAACTATACAAGCTCCGTCTGATGTGAAACGTCTCAGTATACGAGAATTGAAACAGCTTTGCAGCGAGATACGCGAATTTCTCATCGAGAATGTCAGCAAGACCGGCGGTCATCTTGCTTCGAATCTCGGGGTAGTGGAACTCACAGTCGCGCTTGAACGTGTGTTCAACTTTCCGGATGACAAGATAATTTTTGACGTTGGACATCAGGCTTATGTACACAAGATACTTACCGGAAGAAGGGATATGTTCGGTACCCTGCGAAAATTCGGCGGACTTTCAGGGTTCCCGAAGCGTTCGGAAAGCGAATACGATGTTTTTGATACGGGACATTCATCAACATCCGTTTCCGCCGCGCTCGGTATGGCGCGCGCGCGCGATCTGGACGGGGGGAAGTCAAATATCATCGCTCTGTTTGGGGACGGCGCCCTTACAGGCGGCGAGATATATGAAGCATTGAATGACGCGGGGCATACAAAAACCCCGCTCATACTTGTTTTGAACGACAATACTATGTCTATATCAAAAAACGTGGGCGCCGTTTCAAGGCATCTCAGGAATATAAGGATAAACCGCCTTTATTTCCGCTCGAAACGCCATGTTTCAAATTTTCTTGATCATATCCCGATTGCCGGGAAATGGATACGCTATATGATCGAAAAGGTAAAAACATGGATAAGACGAAAGGTGCTCCCTACCACGCTTTTTGAAGACATGGGATTTAAATATATCGGTCCTGTTAACGGGCACGATATAAGGTCGCTTATCGCATGTTTCGAATACGCTAAATCCGAGAGAAAACCTGTTCTTATACATGTAAAAACAGTAAAGGGAAAGGGATATGCGGCAGCGGAAAAGCACCCGGAATGCTTCCATGGTGTAGGAGCTTTTGACCCGCTAACGGGAGAGATACCTCCCAGCGGCGAAAGCTACAGTTCACGGTTCGGTAAAAAGCTTGTTGAATTAGCCGAAAGAAACAGAAAGATAACAGCCATAACCTGCGCTATGCCGGACGGCACCGGACTTATCGGCTTTTCAAAAAAATTCAAAGACCGTTTTTTTGACGTAGGTATAGCTGAACAGCACGGCGTTACTTTTGCTGCCGGGATGGCGGCTGCGGGATATACGCCTGTAATACCGCTTTATTCAACATTTTTACAGCGCGCATATGATCAGACACTGCATGATGTATGTCTGCAGGATCTGCATGTTGTATTTCCGGTGGACAGAGCCGGGATAGTCGGAGCTGACGGAGAGACTCATCAGGGGATATATGATCTGTCGTATCTTTCCGCAATGCCGAATATGACGGTGCTTTCCCCGTCATCATTCGAACAGCTCGATGATATGCTTGAATATGCTGTGAATGTACACAAGGGACCGATCGCAATACGATATCCGCGCGGCGGCACACAGTCTCCTTATCCGTACGAGCGGTTTGTGCCGAACGCTGTGTATACAAAAAAGAACGGCAAGGATGTGACTATCCTCACTCTCGGAAGGATGCTCTTACGCGCAGCCGAGACCGAAAAAATCCTCAAATGTCACGGTATAAGCGCAGAGATAACAGAGGTGCCGACGATGCATCCGCTCAACTCAGCCGCGATCATTGCCGCGGCCATGAAGACGGGATGCGTTGTAACGATAGAGGACAATGTGAGGTCGGGAGGATTCGGTGAACATATCGCCGATATACTTGCCGAAAACGGTGTGCACTGCGGATTCAAGGCATTCGGTTTCCCGCTCACTCCCATAGAGCACGGTTCGGTGGACGAGCTTGATAAAAAATACGGTATGGATGCCGATACGATAGCAAAGACGATAATTAAGATGATAAGGAAGAATCAAAATGGCAAAGATCAGACTTGACGCTTACCTTGTCGCAAACGGTATGACTCAGAGCCGTGAACGCGCAAAAGCGCTTATAATGGCGGGTCAGGTATATATAAAGAATCAAAAATGCGACAAAGCAGGCACTATGATAGACGAGACCGAAAAAGACATAGAGATACGCGGAGAGCAGCTCAAATATGTCAGCCGCGGAGGACTGAAACTCGAAAAGGCAATGGAGGTATTCCCCATCTCGCTCTCCGGAAAGACCGCTATGGATATAGGCGCATCCACAGGCGGATTTACCGATTGTATGCTTCAGAACGGCGCAAAGAAGGTATACGCGGTCGATGTCGGCTACGGTCAGTTCGCATGGAAACTGAGGCAGGACGAGCGTGTGGTAAACATGGAGCGGACAAATATAAGATACGTAACGCCGGAGGACATAGGCGAGCCGATAGACTTTGCGTCCATTGATGTTTCATTCATATCTTTGAAACTCGTTTTGCCTGTCGCATACGATCTTCTTTCCGAAAACGGTGAAATAGTCGCTCTTATTAAGCCCCAGTTTGAAGCGGGACGCGGTCAGGTTGGAAAAAAAGGCGTTGTGCGTGACAAAAAGGTCCATTTTGAGGTCATACGCACCGTGCTTGATTTTACCGCGGATACAGGCTTTATTACCAAGGACATATCCTTTTCTCCCGTAAAAGGACCGGAGGGCAACATAGAATATCTCGCTTATCTTATAAAAGACTCGGAAAAGGGACTTTCGAGTGATATTTCTGATGATGAGATAATAAAAATCGTAGAGGAGTCGCACGCCGCGCTCGACAAAAAGGCTTAACATTGACCGGCATATAAAGGAGAATAATTATGATTTCCGATCATATAATTATAACAGGAAACCGCGCCATCGCGCGATCTTTTGCGAAGATCAATCTAACTCTCGATGTTTTGAACAAGCGTGATGACGGATACCATAATATTAAAATGATAATGCAGACTGTCTCGCTTTTTGATCTTGTTCTGGTCGATAAGACAGAAAGCGGTATCGGGATCAAAACGAATCTGCGTTTTTTGCCGACAAACGAAAAGAATCTTGCATATCTCGCCGCGCAGAATTTCTATGAAACAGTCGGTATACAAGGCGGATGCAAGATAATGATCCATAAAAATATACCCGTGGCCGCCGGGCTTGCGGGAGGAAGCGGGAACGCCGCGGCAGTGCTTGCGGCGCTCAACATGCTGTACGGCACAGGGCTTTCCGCTTCTGAGCTGTGCAAAATAGGACTGAAACTCGGCGCAGATGTGCCGTACTGCATTCTTGGCGGAACATATCTTTCGGAAGGGATAGGCGAAAAGCTCTCTCCCCTGCCGCCGATGCCGAAATGTACTATACTTATGGTCAAACCGCCTATCAATGTTTCCACAGCGGCCATCTACGGAGCTATCGACAGCGCGGAGATACTTGGCCGCCCAGACACCGAAGCAATGTGTTCCGCGCTACGAGACGGTGATATCAAAGCGGCAGCGTGTGAGCTTTCAAATGTTATGGGAACGGTCACTGAAACGATGCACCCTGTAATACGAGGCATAAAGGAAAAGATGCTCAAAAACGGAGCGCTCGGCGCTGAGATGAGCGGATCAGGCCCGACCGTGTTCGGTATCTTTCCGGATTATGAAACAGCGAAGCGCTCGCATGACAGCTTTGCGTATCAGTTCAAAGATGTCTTTATCGTATCACCTTTGAATTAAATTTATTAAAGAGAGGAGTTGCCTGCGGCATGAGCAAACGTGATATTGAGAATCAAAACGCACCGCAAACGGATGAACTTACCGAAACAGAAAAGGAGCCCGTATCCGAGACTTCACCGGATAAGGACAACACAGACAACACACAGGATGACATCAAGGATGTATCAGCTCCCGAGGAGAAATACGGTACGGATGAACTTGACAGCCTTATAGAAGCGGAAAAGCTTGATGACATAGCGGAATATTATGCGGATAAAACAGATGATTCTGACATAGTTGACGAAAGCTCTTTAGACGGCGCGACTCTATCCGAAGACGGCGATGAAGATATACACGACAGCGCGCAGGGGCTTTCAGAAAAGAAAAAGCTAATAATATCTTACTGCATAAGCATACTGATATCCTTATGTGTTGTGGCTGCCGCTTTCGTTTGCGCATTGAATATGCCTAAAAATGAAGAGATACTCAACGCCGCTGCAGAAGAGCTCCGCGGCAGTGATGAATATACGGCACTAAGATCTCAGCTTGACGCTCTTACAGCTGAAGTTGAGGAACTCCGTTCAAATGCCGAGGAGAAAAAAAATATCGCGGACGGCCTCAGTGATTCTGAAAACACAAAAGCTGCACTGAACGGACAGATACGTGAAAAACGCCAGGAACTCGATTCCATAAACGCTCAGAACAGCGAGCTTGAGCAGCAGATAAACGAACTCAACAAGCAGATCGCCGCAAGCGGTGTTTCTTCTGTAACTCTTCCCGCCGGAAGATATACAGCGGGCACACACATAGCCCCCGGAAAATACAATGTCACGGGGACAGGTAAGATAACCGTTGCGTCAAGCGACGGTGAACAAAGATCGGAAAGCAGCGGCATCATCGGTTCAACTGTAACTACAGTGACGCTCGAGGACGGCGATAAGATCGACATAGATTCCAAGACCACATTTACCATCGCAAATTGAAATAAGGGAGGAACGGATCACTATGCACAATAATAAGAGCTTTTACATAACTATGATACCGATAATAATAAGCGTTATAATAGGTGTACTGCTCCTTGTGTTTCATAACAGTTTCGGGACTGATTCGAAAGCGGCGCTTGCCGTAGCGAAAGAGCGCAGTGAGATGAGCTCGAGCATATCTGACCTGAACGCCGAAAAGGAAGATCTGAATGCGCAGATCTCCGAATATGAAACGACGATAAACAATAACAGCGAGATCTTATCGGAAATAGAGGGACTGCAGGCTGAACTCGAAAACAGCGATCAAAATTTAGAAAGCGCAAAAGCCAGGACAGAAGAGCTTCAGAAAGAGCTTGACGAAAAACAAGCTTACGCAGACAGTATCGATTCGGTAGAAACGACCAAAGACGGCGATACAAAGCAGCTTAAAGCCGGTGAATATGAGTGCCCTGACGATATAAAGGCAGGAAGATACCGCGCGGAAGGCAGCGGAAATATTGTTATCAAAAAGACTGGCACCGATATCTCAAGAGATCTCGACACTATTGACACAAACTCCTACGAATTCGAGTTGGAGTCAGGCGATTCTCTCACTATTGACGGAGAGATCACTCTTACCGAACTTATTGCAGAATAACAGTGTGTATTAGCCGATATAATAAAACGACGACAGCAAATTGCCAAAGCGAATGCATTGTATGCCATTCCGCTTTGGCAATTTGTTATATTTATAAAAAGCAGAGCAAAAATATGTTGTTTTTTAACTTCCTATATGATATAATAAGTACAAGGTTTGCTTGACCCGATCTCATGCGATGCATATCGCTTCGCGTCAATAAATTTAATGAAGGTGAATAAAAACATGAATTTTTTTCAAAACAGCAAAGCAATGGCTGTTCTAAGGATTCTCCCGTTCGCAGTTTGTCTGGCGTTGATCGCTGTATATTTTCTCTCCGGAAATGAATTCTCAGCCGAAGCAATACTGTCATACACACCCAAAAGCCCCCTTCTTGCGGCCGCGGTGCTTTTGCTGCTCTATGCTATGAAGAGCATGTCTATAGTTTTTCCGATACTCGCATTATGCGCTGCAAGCGGATATATATTTGAGCCCGCGGCGGCGGTAACAGTAAGTCTTTTGGGGATGGCTGTAAGTCTCACAGTATCCTATTGCTTCGGCCGTTTTTCAGGAAAAGGACTCGTATCTAAACTCACTTCGAAATACCCAAAACTCGAATCTGTGGTTAAATGGCAGGATGACAACGATTTCTTTATTTCGTTTTTCCTCAGAGTCATAAACTCACTGCCGCTTGACATTGTAAGCATGTACCTTGGCGCGTCAGGGATACCATACGCAAAATATATCACCGCAAGCATGCTCGGCGCCGCACCCGGTGTCATAGCCGCAACCGTTATCGGAGCAAGCATAACGGAGCCGAATTCTCCCGCGTTCGTATTCTCTGTTGCCGTAACAGTCGCTCTTTCTGTCGGCTCAGCTGTTTTTTACTACTTTTACAAAAAAGTAAAACAACGAAACGCGCATAATTTCACATAATATCAACAGTGATCACGAAATGATATTTCATGATCTCCAAAGCTGAAAGGAGATGAAAATTTATATGGCACAAAAGCCAAAACGAAACGCAAAGAATTTTGCTAAATGGATAATAGGAATTGCAACGGCATGCATACTCATATATATAGCGGCAAGCAACCTTCCGGGTATACTTTCAGGCGTTTCAAAAGTTATAAGTCTTTTTATACCTCTGATAGTCGGATTAGTTATAGCGCTTATAATAAATGTTCCTATGCGTTCATTTGAAAAAAGGCTCTTTGCAAAAACAAATAATCCTAAGCTTTTGAAACTTAAAAGGCCGCTGTCAATAATATTGGCAGAGCTTTTGGTTTTCGGCATATTCGTGCTTGTCGCGTTACTGGTCATTCCGGAGCTCGTAAAAGCGATCGCGCTCCTGTCAAGCAATTTGATAAACTTTATTGACAAAATGGCACAGTTCGAATCAAGCATAGATATAAGCGATCTTCCGTTCGGAAACTATCTTACGCTCATAGATATCGACTGGGAGCAGATAAAGAACGAGATAGAATTATTTGTAAGGTCGCAGGGCAGCAATGTGATGAATACCGCCCTCAGCACACTGACTTCTGTCGCCGGCGGAGTGATAAATTTCGTTGTCGGCTTTGTATTCGCAATATATGTGCTCTTCCACAAGGAGAAGCTGCAGTCGCAATCGATAAGGCTCATGAACGCCTGGCTCCCGTCCAAGCTGTCAAGATATTCACAGCATGTCGCATCCGTATTCAGCGATACGTTCAGAAATTTTATCGCTGCGCAGACCACCGAGGCATTGATACTTGGTTCCTTATGCGCTGTCGGAATGATGATACTGCGGCTGCCTTATATTCCTATGATAAGCGCGCTTGTGGGTGTAACAGCATTGATCCCGGTTATCGGTGCATTTATAGGAACAATAATCGGAGCATTTATGATATTGACAGTAGACCCGATAAAGACCATAATATTCGTTGTATTTCTTCTCATCCTGCAACAGATCGAAGGAAATCTTATATACCCCAAAGTCGTCGGAGCATCTATACGACTTCCGGCAATGTGGGTGCTTGCGGCGGTCACTGTAGGAGGCTCAATCGGCGGCGCATTGGGAATGCTCATAGGTGTTCCTACGACATCTGCGATTTATACACTCGTGCGCGAAGCGACAGAAAAACGCGAACATCGTCTGGCATCGGACGAGATCATCGAGGATATCGGCTCCGATCCTCAGGAGGATGATACGGGACCCGATGAACAAACACGTAAAAAACAAAACACATGATTTGTCGAATTATACTATTGAAACAATGGACATTTTATGATATAATTTACTCAGTCGGATAGAAAGACAGCCCGGCTCCGCTCAGGCATAAGCATATATGCCCGCAGCGGAACAGGGTTTTCTTTATTTTACAACACATTAAATTTGAAAGGAAGTACATTATGGGCGGTTTTTTCGGCACAGCTTTAAAGGGAGATTGCGTTTTTGATTTGTTTTTCGGCACTGATTACCATTCACATCTTGGTACACGCCGCGCCGGTATGGCGGTATACAGCAGTGAAAATGGGTTCGATAAAGCGATCCATAACATTGAAAACGCTCCGTTCAGAACAAAATTCACACATGAATCCAACTCTATGCACGGCGAGCTCGGTATAGGATGCATTTCCGATTTCGAGGCGCAGCCTATTCTCGTTCGTTCGCATCACGGCACATTCGCCATAACGACCGTCGGAAAGATAAACAATTCCGATGAGATCGTAAACGAAATAATCAGGGAACACACTCACTTTTTTGAAATGCAGGGCGGAGATATCAACCAGACGGAACTCGTTGCCGCAATTATCAACCGCAAGGAAAACTTTATAGAAGGTATTCGTTACGCTCAAGAGATCATAGACGGCTCCATGAGCATGATGATACTCACTCCCAAGGGCATCTATCTGGTGCGTGACAAGCTTGGAAGAACACCTATATGCACCGGAAAAAAGGACGATGGATATTGCGCAAGCTTCGAAAGTTTCGCGTATCTCAATCTCGGTTACACCGATAACCGCGAGCTCGGGCCCGGTGAAATAGCGGTCATGACCCCGGAGGGAGTGCAAACGCTTGTCGACCCCGGCAAGGACATGAAAATATGCACATTCCTATGGGTATACTACGGTTATCCGTCATCCTCGTATGAGGGATTGAGTGTTGAAAAAATGCGCTATAACTGCGGCAAGCATCTTGCGCAGCGGGACAAAGGGGAGCGTCCGGATGTGCAGCCGGATATCGTCGCGGGAGTGCCTGATTCAGGTATCGCCCATGCTGTAGGATACGCGAACGAGTCGGGGATAAGATTTTCTCGTCCGTTCGTAAAATACACGCCAACGTGGCCCAGATCGTTTATGCCGACAAACCAGAGCAAGCGCGATCTTATCGCAAAGATGAAGCTGATACCTATACATGATCTTATTAAAGATAAAAAGCTGCTTCTTATAGACGACTCTATAGTCCGCGGCACACAGCTCAGAGAGACCACGGAGTTTCTCTACGAGAGCGGAGCAAAAGAGGTCCACATACGCACAGGCTGTCCTCCCCTTCTCTACGGTTGCAAGTATCTGAATTTCTCAAGATCAAAATCTGAAATGGAGCTTATAACACGCCGGGTTATAAAAGAGCTTGAGGGCGGAGATCCGGATGAGGAAACTCTTCAGAAATATGCCGACCCCGAAAGCAAAGAGTACAAGAAAATGGTCAAAACGATCGGTGAGAAACTGCATTTTACAACTTTGGCATATACGAGACTTGACGATCTTATGGACTCTGTCGAAATAGAGCCGTGCAAGCTCTGCACATACTGCTGGAACGGAAAAGAATAATAACAAAGCACGCGGAAATGTCAAAAACCGCGTGCTCTATTGTTATATATCAAATTTTTCGAGCGAATCCCATATGCCTAAAAGATACATTATCCCGAGAGCGCGGTCATAAAGACCGTAGCCGGGTCTGCACTTCTCACCCCAGATGTGTCTGCCGTGATCCGGACGCATATAGCCATCGAACCCACAGTCGTGGTACGCCTTCATGATATCAAGTATCCCCGTGTCACCGTCGCAGTCGCGGTGCGATGCCTCGCTGAAATCGCCGTTATCAAAATGCTTCACGTTACGAACATGCGCAAACGCGATTCTGCTGCAATGTTTTCTTACTATATCGGCAACATTATTGTTAGGATCGGCACCAAGCGAGCCTGAACACAGCGTAAGAGCATTGTAAGGATCATCCACCATTTTTACGAATCTGTCTATCGCCTCTTCATTGACCAAAAGTCTCGGCAGTCCAAATATATCCCAGGGCGGATCATCAGGATGTATAGCCATTTTTATGTCGCACTCGTGACATGTTGGCATTATCGCCTCAAGGAAATATTTGAGATTGTCCCACAATTTCTCTTTTGTAACGGGCTTGTAAGCGTCAAAAAGCTCCTGAAGCTTCGACATTCTCTCAGGTTCCCAGCCCGGCATTGTATAATCACCGCATTTTTCAAGTATGTATTCAGCCATCTTTTGGGGATCGTCGATAATTTTGTTCTTCTCATAAAACAACGCGGTGGATCCGTCTCCTACAGGATGAAACAGATCGGTCCTTGTCCAGTCAAAGACAGGCATGAAATTATAGCATACTACCTTTACACCAAACTCTTTAAGGTTTTTAAGCGTTTTACAATAATTTTCGATGTGCTTGTCACGTGTCGGCAAGCCGATCTTTATATCGTCATGGACGTTTACCGATTCTACCACATCCATATTGAACCCATATTGATCAAGCTGTTTCTTCACTCGGGCTATCTCATCCTTTTCCCATACCTCTCCGGGCTGTTTATCATGCAGCGCCCAAACTATTCCTTCAACACCCGGTATCTGGCGTATCTGGTCAAGCGTGACGCTGTCATTCCCCTCGCCGTACCAGCGAAATGTCATCTGCATAGCAGTGTTCCTCCTTAAACGAAAATGATCTCTCTCTTTGTTTTTATTTTACCATACATTCCATGCTTTTTCAATACCGAAAAATAAATTACAGAAAAAAGTCTGATATCTAATATTCTTTATTGATAATACATGAAGCTTATTGTTCAGATAACGTAATGTTATTATAATTTCCGTTTTCATCTTTCGATCCGGTATCGACCCTTGCCGTTATTTCCTGTTGTCTGTCAGGAATGCTCATAGTTACTATGTAGATATCATTTTCCTCTTTCGTATCTGTGATAACAATATATGCCGTATACATATTCTGTTTTACATAATTCAGAACATCATATTGCAGCTGCCTTTCCTTCGAGCTGTCAGCCAGACGTAAAGCTTTTCCCGATTCATGCGGTCTATTTATTGCTGCGCCATAAGCGGTATCGTTCTCTACACGATACCAGATCTGCAATGTATTATCATCATTCGTGATAAGCACATCACACAACAGATCAAATAAATTACCTTTATTTTGTTCAACATTAAAAGTATCAGAACAGTTCATTTCTTCTGCTAAATGCATACCGGCATCAACAGCGGCACTTACCGCATTTGATCTAACGCTTCTTACCCAGATAAATAAAACGGCAAGGATCAAAATAATCATTGAGAACGATATAGCAATAGCCTTTTTACTCTTCATCAAATCCCCCCTATTTTATATTGATTTATATACACAGAATAATAGTAGTTATCATCAGAACAAAGATCCATTTTATAAATTTATTCACCTTAATATGTATTCAGCAGCATATTTCCATTCTTTTCATCACTGTAAGTATAGTAGTACACTTTGTCTCCCACATAAAAACTGTAGATTCGGTCTGATGAAATAACTTTACAGTTTCCATCAAAATCCACCTCAAGCAGTCCTTCTATGCCTTCGTCTTTTATGCCAATACAATATATTTTATCTTCTTCTACAGTAAATCTTGTTGCATATAAATTTTCACTTGTTAGTTTTTCTTCGTCTCTATTATAGCAATACAATCCTCCTACACTATAACTATCGGGAGAAAACAAAAAATATATATTATTATCATATAAAACTATATTTTGTACATATCCCACAGGCTGAACATTTGTCAGCTCTTGATACAATCCGCTATTCAATATATCATCATTTGACAACAATAGTTCTTCAGAAGTCTTGTCAAGATTATTGCGATACAGACCATTTATATTTGTATAATACAAGACATTTCCATCTATGGAGCAATCAATAACATTGTTCAGTACAGTTTCAATGCTATTATTTTTAATTGCCCATAATGTTCTATTAGCAAAATAATAAATAATTCCATTTTTCTCGCATATGAATTCATGTTCATCATACTGTGGGTCTTCGATTTTAAATACAACTTCACTTATTCCTGTTTCTTTATTCATTCGATATAATGTCCGTTCGTATATAGCTTGTTTACAAGAATAATATATATCTGTTTCGTTGGCATATATACTTGCAATACTTGTTGACTGCCCTAATTCTTTAAGCAGTTGATCATTACACATTAACTTATGTTGATAGTTTTCAACTTCTTCATAATATACTTCAGATCCCATTTGATATATTGGCGAATCACTTATCATTTCAGGATTGGTATGTGCACTGTATTCCGATTTGCATGAGCAGAGAAAAAATACTAATATCATAATTGAACATTTTATAAACTTCATTTGTAATCATCTCCTCTTTACGTCACCATTCATTCACAATTATTTCGTTCGCTAAGATATCCCACATAAATGTGTCTGCGATGTTTCCTATATAAGCTATTTATATATATTTAATAATTCATAATACTCTTTCATTTTTCTTATGTTAAGATCCATTAGAGTTTCGTCTGCAATAAGATCGATCCTTTTTTCTGGATCTGTTTTAAAGCCCATTCTATCCATGTAATTTTGTCTTGTTTCAAAAGACATCATATCTCCCAAATTATTATAATAATAAATGCCATCCCATTTGGGGATCCATGGAACACCATATCGAAAACTCTGAATGCCGATCTCATTTAATTTGACTGGTGTATATAGACCAAAATACCCTTTTTCTAACGAGGCAACTGCTTGTTCATTATTGTTGTAATTAATATATACCGCTGTATCATAATTTCCATATAATGCAGTGCTGAATACTACAATGATTCGCTGTCCCACTTGTATTGCAGGAATCGTTATATTATAACTTTCTGATTCTCGTTCTTTATTGCATGTTATTTTTACATCATCGACCGTTTCATCCGTACTGTTATAAATATCTATAACTGCAAGAGTATCAAAACTTGGCGGCCTTTTTCCTCTTACATTATAAAATCCGAGTAAAAGCAGTATACTCACACAAAATAGTATAAATAAATATTTGATTATTGTCTTACATGTTATTCTCATTACGAGTCTCCTCATTATTATCCTGCTGTCGCCACAAATTATAATTCTCCTCATAATAATACCAATTGTCGTCAATTATACTGCAATTGGCAAGAAACTGTAATTGTGGAGCGGTTCCGTCTGCCTTGTATGCCAATCCCATTCCTTTATCAAAGTTAGACCATCTTTGAAAGTATATGGTGTTGCCGTTTTTTGCTATCACGCTGTAGCCGCGCTCCTGCAGCCGTTCTATAGCTTTCGCAGCCTTGATATCATCTATCGGCACATCATGCCCGCTATCTGACATCATGCCGTCCCTTGTGCTTTGCCATATAATTATATTTGAAGAATCAATGCTCTCGAAATATTCACGCACTGCGTTCAGCTCACTCCTGCTGTCTGCATATTCCTTTTTTACATCGCCATAATCATCAAAAATATACGAGACATTTCCGATCAGCATCCCGAATATCGTTATTGTCAAAACGGCTGCCGCCACATATATCCATATAAAAAAATGTCCATGTTTACTTGTCTTTACCATATATATCTCCGTTCCGTACACTGCTATCTATTAAAAATCGATCTCTTTACCTATATTGATTATATCATTGTTTACATCAAAAATCAACATATTTATGAATTTTTTGTGAACAAAAAAAAACGACTCTGCGCAGAAAAGCGCAGAGCCTAAAATTAACAATTATGAATTATTCTTTGTATAATTGAGCAGACCGCCCGCGTAGAGCATTTCCTTCTGTCTTTCTGAGAAGTTAACGGTACACTCAAATGTGAAGTTCTTTGTTACATCGGTGACCTTGATATTTTCTCCCGATGCTATCTGATCTGCGATATTCTCGATCCTAAGCTCGTCGTCCTGATCGATCTTATCATAGTCAGCCTCATTCGCAAACGTCATAGGAACTATACCCGCATTTATAAGGTTTGCCATGTGTATTCTTGCGAATGATTTCGTAATAACAGCTTTTACTCCGAGATAGAGAGGCGCGAGAGCCGCATGCTCACGTGATGATCCCTGTCCGTAGTTTGAGCCGCCTATTATGATACTCTTACCCATCTCAAGCGCTCTGTCATGGAAACTTTCATCACAAACAGCGAAACAATACTTTGAGATCTCCGGTATATTTGAGCGGAGCGGAAGTATTTTTGCGCCCGCGGGCATGATATGGTCTGTTGTTATATTGTCTCCGACCTTAAGACTTACCTTTGCGTCAATATCCTTAGGCATTGCCTCAGATGTCGGGAACGGTTTGATATTCGGTCCGCGAAGTATCTCTACGCTGTCCATTTCCTCCTCCGGTGCGGGAGGTACTATCATATTATCGTTTACAAGGAATTTCTCGGGAAGCTCAAAATCCGGCATTTCACCGAGGGTCCTCGGATCTGTCAAAACGCCTGTAAGCGCCGATACTGCCGCAAGCTCCGGTGAAACAAGATAGATATGACCGTCTGCCGTGCCTGAACGTCCTTCAAAGTTTCTGTTGAACGTTCTCAGCGATATACCGCCCGAATTAGGTGACTGACCCATACCTATACAAGGACCGCATGCGCTTTCAAGCACTCTTGCGCCTGCCTCAAGCATATCCGCCAATGCGCCGTTTTCCGCAAGCATAGAAAGCACCTGCTTTGAACCCGGAGCTATCGAAAGAGACACATCGGGATGAACAGTCTTGCCCTTTAAGATATATGCTACCTTCATCATATCCATGAGCGATGAGTTTGTGCATGATCCGATACAAACCTGATCTATCTTCATCGGTCCTATCTCATCTACAGTCTTAACATTATCCGGTGAATGCGGGCATGCTGCCATAGGAACAAGCTCGCTCAAATTGATCTCTACTACCTCATCATAAACGGCATCTTCATCAGCCGCAAGCGGGGTATAAACCTCTTCCCTGCCCTGCGCTTTCAAAAATTCACGCGTGATCTCATCTGACGGGAAGATCGAAGTTGTCGCGCCAAGCTCAGCGCCCATGTTTGTGATAGTCGCTCTCTCAGGCACCGAAAGCGTCTTAACGCCTTCACCGCAGTACTCCATTACCTTGCCTACGCCGCCTTTTACAGAAAGACGTCTCAATACCTCAAGTATGATATCCTTTGCGGCTACCCATGGCTGAAGCTTTCCTGTAAGCTCTACCTTAACGACCTTAGGACATGTTATATAATATGTGCCGCCGCCCATTGCGACTGCAACGTCCATGCCGCCCGCGCCTATCGCGATCATTCCGATACCGCCGCCTGTCGGAGTGTGTGAATCAGAACCGATAAGCGTCTTGCCTGGCACGCCGAAACGCTCAAGATGTACCTGATGGCAGATACCGTTTCCGGGACGTGAGAAATATATTCCGTGCTTCTTTGCCACTGAACCTATGAATCTATGGTCGTCCATATTCATGAATCCATTCTGAAGCGTATTGTGGTCGATATATGCAACCGAGCGCTCCGTCTTTACACGCGGAACTCCCATCGCCTCAAATTCAAGATAAGCCATAGTGCCCGTCGCGTCCTGTGTGAGTGTCTGGTCGATCTTGATACCGATCTCGGTACCCTTTACCATCTCTCCCTCCACAAGGTGAGCGGACAGGATCTTTTCAGTCAAAGTCAATCCCATTATAATTCCTCCTTGAAAATCGATATAAATTGCATCATTAATATTTTACCTTTTT
>CAJFNT010000054.1 GCA_904395315.1 uncultured Clostridia bacterium | reverse complement strand
CATCAGCATGACAATTGTTTTTGACATAGAAACATCCTTTAGTTTGTACCATACCGTGTCCGTGTTCTCGAGGATGATAATGAATGCTGTATATTCTCGAGTGTGAATTGAATGCAGTACAGAAACACGGTAAAATAGGGAAAGTGTTGGACAGTTTTTCTGGATGTCTGTGAAAGATAATGTGTCATCCGATGCCGTTGGTCTATATGAGTGGATCATTTATCCATTCACATTTCTTAAGTATATTATACATGTTTAAGTGTACTTTAAGTCAAGAGATATAGCACTTTATTTGCAGAAAATTCAAAAATTATTCATGTATTACGTGTATTTTAAAATAAATATTTAGTTGTAGATGAAGGACAAAAATAAGTGACATATGGAAGCAACTTTTTAATAGTGTATATTTTGAAAGTGTCTATGTAAAAAATGCAAAAACATCAATGTTTTTTAAAATAACATCGGTAAAAATAAGATAAAAAAATTCCGGATAAATATTGACAAACACGTAATGTTGTGATAAAATCTAATGCGATATGAATAATAAAGGCTGTGAAAAGACAAAGTATGCAGCAGGAGCGCCTTTAGAGAGCATTGGTCATGGGCTGGGAGCCGGTGCGGAAAGCATGCCGCTGAAATTTCATCTTGGAGCCGCGCGGGTCAAATCTGTGAGAGTAGCCTGCGCCGGGCTGCGCCGTTATACGCAAAATGAAGTGCCGGCTCGTGCCGGAATATGGGTGGTACCGCGGAGATCTATGCTTCGTCCCTCTATCGGGACGGAGCTTTTTATTTTGTCTCTTCCCGGATAAGAAAATAAGTGAAAGGAAGTTCTGAAATGAAGGAAAAGCTGGAGCAGATAAGAAGCGCCGTTGAGACGGAGCTTAAGAGCGCGGCAGATATGGAAGCGCTTGAAAATATCCGTATAAAGTATATGGGAAAGAAAGGAGAGCTTACTGCGGTGCTCAAGGGCATGGGTAAGCTTTCTAAGGAAGAGCGTCCGGTGATAGGCGCGCTGGCAAACGAGATAAGGCAGAACCTTGAAAAGGAGATAGAGGAAAAAAAATCTGCGATAATGGCTGCCGAAGAAGAAAAGAGATTGGCGGAGGAGACAATAGATGTCACAATGCCAGGAAAGCGTTCGATAGAGGGAAAGCTTCATCCGCTCACACAGGTAATGGATGAGATAAAGCGCATATTCATGGGAATGGGCTTCTCGATCGCGGACGGCCCCGAGGTCGAGTATGATTACTATAACTTTGAGGCCCTGAACATACCGAAGAATCATCCCGCGCGCGATACGCAGGATACTTTCTATATAGAGGACAACATAGTTTTGAGAACACAGACATCTCCGATGCAGATAAGGGTAATGGAAAAGACAAAGCCACCGATAAGAGTTATCGCGCCGGGGAAGGTCTACAGGAGTGATACGGTCGATGCAACGCATTCACCGGTGTTCCATCAGATAGAGGGGCTCGTTGTGGATAAGGGAGTAACGATGGCGGATCTTAAAGGGACGCTTGAGATGTTCGTAAAGTCGCTCTACGGCGAGAACACACGCGCAAGGTTCAGACCCCATCATTTTCCGTTCACGGAGCCGTCGGCAGAGATGGATATAAGCTGCTGGAGCTGCGGCGGCAAGGGCTGCAGTGTCTGCAAGGGCGAGGGCTGGATCGAGGTCCTCGGTTGCGGAATGGTGCATCCGAAGGTGCTTGCGAACTGCGGCATCGATCCGGAGGTGTATTCGGGCTTCGCGTTCGGAATAGGTCTTGAAAGGATCGCAATGGGCAAATATGACATCAACGATCTTAGACTCTTCTTCGAGAACGATCTGCGCTTCCTGAGTCAGTTCTGATGGATCGTATAATGATAACCGGCTTCAGCGGCTGCGGCAAGTCAACGCTCGCGCGCAGGCTCGGCGATATATTGAGGATCGAGCCGACACATATGGACGCGCTGCACTGGCTGCCCGGCTGGAAGGAAAGCTCTGATGAGCATAAGATAAATCTGCTGTCACCCGTATTAAAGAGGGACAGGTGGATAGTTGAGGGCAGTTACCGGCGTATACTATGGAAAGAGCGCATCGATGGAGCCGACACGATCATTTTTCTTGATTATAATAGGTTTCTCTGTCTGTGGCACGTTATAAAGCGGAGAGTGCAGTACGCGGGCAAAACGCGTCCCGATATGGGCAAAGGCTGCAATGAAAAGCTTGATCTTGAGTTTATAAAATGGGTGCTTATAGACGGCAGGAAAAAACGGAAGAAAGTGCTCAAGGAGCTTTCGGAGCTTAAAAAGAGCAAGGATATATATGTTTTCCGCAGTATGCGGGAGACAGAAAAATTTGTGAATGAGATCGAAAGGAAAGAACGGAAATGAAATTACCTATGAGCTGGCTTTCGGATTACACCGATATAACAGGTGTATCACCGAAGGAATACGCAGATAAGATAACTATGAGCGGATCGAAGGTCGAGGGTGTGGAAAACCTCGGCGCTGATATAGACAAGGTGGTTGTCGGCAAGGTGGTAAGCTGCGAGATGCATCCGGACAGCGACCATCTGCATGTGTGCATGGTAGACGTTGGCGGGGGTGAGCCGATACAGATAGTCTGCGGCGCTCCTAATGTTGCCGCTGGACAGAATGTGCCTGTGGCGTTAAACGGTGCGTTGCTCCCGGGCGGAATAAAGATCAAGAAAGGCAAGCTGCGCGGTGTTTTGTCAAACGGTATGATCTGCTCACATGATGAGCTTGGGATAGAGCCGTCAAGGCTGGGATATGAGCCGGAATACGGTATATTGGTGCTGCCGGAGGATGCTGAGATAGGCAGCGATGTGAAGGAGCTTTACGGATTGAACGAGAATGTTGTTGAGTTTGAGATAACTTCCAACAGACCTGACTGCTTCTCGATAATAGGACTTGCACGTGAGACTGCGGCTACTTTCAAAAAGCCGTTCCATATCCCGGAGGTAAAGATAAACGAGGCCGGCGGAGATATAAATGATATGATCGCCGTTGAGATACTCGACAAGGACAAGTGCAAGAGATACAATGCGAGAGTTGTAAAGAACGTAAAGATCGAGCCTTCGCCGAAATGGATGAGAGAAAGACTTGAGGCGTGCGGCGTCCGCGCGATAAACAATATAGTTGACATAACGAATTATGTTCTGCTCGAATACGGTCAGCCGATGCATGCGTTTGATATACGTGACATAGCGGGCGGGAAGATAACGATACGCCGCGCAGAGGACGGCGAGGAGATAAAGACGCTTGACGGTCAGGACAGAAGGCTCATAAATGACGACCTCGTTATCGCGGACGAAAACGGCGCTATCGCTATCGCCGGAGTTATGGGCGGATTCAATTCGGAGATAAAACCCGACACGACAACTGTAGTGTTCGAGTCGGCTATGTTTGAGGCTTCGTCTGTAAGGCTCACCGCGCAGAGAGTGGGACTTAGGACTGAGGCGTCGTCGAGATACGAAAAAGGATTGGATTATCATAATACGGTGCCTGCTATTGAACGCGCATGTCAGCTCGTTGAGATGCTCGGCTGCGGCGAGAACGTGAGCGGAATGATAGACGCTATGGGAAATGTTGAGGGTGAGACAACGATCGTGTTCAGACCCGATAAGATCAACGCGTTCCTTGGGACCGATATACCTACGGATGAGATGGTAAGGATACTGACGGCGCTTGAGGTAAAGGTCGATATGGATAATATGATGCTTACCCCGCCGTCGTTCAGACCCGATCTTCAGGCTGAGGCTGATATAGCGGAGGAGATCGCGCGTTTCTATGGATATGATGTGATCCCGACATCGCTTCTTCGCGGAGAGACGACCGTTGGAGCAAAAACTCCGGAGCAGCTAACAGCTGATGCGCTGAACTCTGTTCTGACTTCGCAGGGGATGTATGAGATATACACATACACATTCCAGAGCCCGTCGATGCTCGACAAGCTCAATATACCTGCGGATTCGCAGCTGAGAAATCAGGTAAAGATCGCAAACCCGCTCGGCGAGGACACATCCGTTATGCGCACGACCATGGCGGGAAGTATGCTCGAGGTGCTCGCGAGAAATTATAACTACAGAAATAAGAGCGCTAAGTTTTTTGAGCTTGGAAAGACGTACCGTCCAAACGGCGCGGGCGAGCTGCCGGATGAGCCGCAGACGCTGATGCTCGGAATGTACGGCGGAGTGGATTTCTACGATATAAAGGGCGTATGCGAGGAGATATTCGAAAAGCTTCATATAAAGAATGCAGAGTTCGAGGCGGTCTCCGATGATCCTATATACCATCCGGGAAGAACGGCAAGGATAATGATCGGAGGAAAGACCGCGGGTATTATAGGCGAGGTACACCCGGCAGTGCTGAGAAATTTCGATATAGGAACGAGAGCGTATATAGGTGAGCTTGACTTTGAGACACTCTTCAATGCGGCGGATCACAATATCAAGTACACACCGCTTACAAAGTTCCCGGCTGTAACACGCGACTTCTCAATACTCACAGATAAGGCGACACCGGTGGCTGAGATCGAAAAGGTAATGAAGAAGGCAGGTGGCAAGCTCTTGACACATCTTGAGCTGTCCGATGTATACACAGGCGAACAGATACCGGAGGGCAAGAAGAGCGTAATGTACAAGGCTGAGTTCAAGGCTCCCGACAGGAGCCTTACGGGCGAGGAAGCGGACAGTCTCCATGCGAAGATCGTAAAGGCGCTCGGTGAAAAGCTCGGCGCGGAGCTCAGATAAGATGGACGCATACGGTGATTTTGCGTATATATACGACAGGCTCATGCACGATGATGTGGACTATGACGCGTGGTGTGACTATATAGAAAACCTTATGGCGCTTGAAGGATGTGAGCCGGATACTGTATGCGAGCTGGCATGCGGCACGGGAAACATCACCTCAAGACTTGAGGCGCGCGGCTACCGTGTGACCGGTGTTGATATAAGCGCGGATATGATAAATATCGCAAGGAACAAGACAAGGCATGCAAAGTATGTATGCGAGAATATGGCGAGGTACAGTCCCCAGGAAAAATTCGGGGCGTACCTGTGCATGATAGACGGCATAAATTATGTGCTCGCACCGAAACTGGCAGAGCGCGTGTTCAAAAATGTGCGTGAGCATCTTGAGCCGGACGGTGTGTTCATATTCGATGTGAGCAGCCGGTACAAGCTGAAGCATATAATAGGGAACGAGACGTTCATACATTCCGAATATGATGTGTTCTACTCATGGCAGAACAGATATATAGAGCGGCACAATATTTCGGACATGCTCTTGAATTTCTTCGTGCGCCGCGGCGAGCGCTATGAGCGGTTCGAGGAAAGGCATCTGCAGCGGGCGTATACGGAGCGTGAGCTGCGCGCGCTTTTGAGCCGCGCCGGCTTTACGGATGTGAGATGTTTCGGTGAGCTGACGTTTGAGCCGCCGAAGAAGGACTGCCAGCGTCTTGTGTTTGTGTGCAGGTGAGCAAAACGGTAATAACTTTACTTGGTATAGAATGGCATTTATGCTGTTCTATACCGTTTTTATTGATTAGTAAATAAGGCAGTTTAAAACATTATGCACAATGTTTTGACGGCTTTATGATATGAATTTTGTCATTGTAATTAAAAAAAATGCTTGCATTAATCTTCCGTCTGTGATATAATGTTGAAGTATTACGGATAGTCCTCTGCCTTTGGTCGGCACGAATATCCAGAGAAATAAAGGAGGATTTGATCATGAACACAAAAGAAATTCTTGATTCGATCACAAAAGACCAGATAAGAAACGACCTTCCGGAAATAAAGGTCGGAGATACCGTAAAGGTATATCAGAGGATCGTTGAGGGTTCGAGAACAAGAACTCAGATGTTTGAAGGAACGATCATCAAGATCCAGGGCGGCGGCATAGGCAAGACATTCACGGCAAGACGTGTTTCGTACGGAGTAGGCGTGGAGAAGACATGGCCGTTGAATTCACCTAACGTAGAGAAGATAGAGGTCGTAAGACACGGTAAAGTTCGCCGTGCTAAGCTGTTCTATCTCCGTGACAGAGTAGGTAAGGCTGCTAAGGTTAAGGAAAAAATATGACTTCAGCCGTAAGCTGAAGTTTATGCGCCGCGTGAGCGGCGCATGCTTTCTTAATTTTTGCTCCTGAAAGGTAAGAATTACCGGGCGATATGTTTGTTGAGGGGAGCAGAGATGCTCCTATTTGTTTAATTCAGACCCGGCGCTGTTCGCAGATGCGGAAGATAATTGCAGTCGGAGGTGTCGATACGATGGAATATAAAAATGACGGTTTTGAGAGCGGGCATGAAAATGAGACTGCCGAAAACAGCGAGATCGTTAAGGAAAAGAAAGATAAGGAAAAGAATAAAAAGGGGCCTGTGCGCGAAGTGCTCGAATGGGTCTATTCGATAGCCATAGCTATCGTTATAGCATTCGTGATAAAACAGGTATTTTTTGATGTCGTAAAGGTCGACGGGCATAGTATGGATCCAACGCTCCATGACGGAGACAGGCTCATAGTTACAAAGCTTGGTTATGAGCCGAAGCAGGGCGATATAGTCATACTTGACAGCACGTATCACAAGAGGGAAATGTACTATGACGAGGTCGCGCGCAGCGAGGGAAAAGATGAGCTTTCATGGTGGGATAAATTCACTCTGAGCTTCAGTCTTCCCGAGGATGTTAAAAAGGTATATTATGTCAAGAGGGTGATAGCAACTGAAGGACAGACAGTAGACCTTCGTGACGGTAAGGTATATGTAGACGGTGAAGAGCTTTATGAGCCGTATTACAGCGGCGAGACGTATTCGATCGATTCCAGCGTGGACTATCCTGTTACGGTGGAAGAGGGATGCGTGTTTGTTATGGGAGATAACAGAGATAATTCTCTTGACAGCCGTTCTTCAAGGCTCGGACAGGTGGATGAGGATGCCGTGCTCGGCAAGTCTCAGCTCAGAATATTCCCGTTTAACGCGATAGGAACAACGAAATAAACGCGGGAAGTCAATACTGCGTTTAAAACAGCGTGGCAGTCGGAGGGAACAGCTCAGGATGTCACGCTTTTCTTATGAACAGTGATATTTTGCCGATCGTTTCGGCTTGATCTCAAAAGGAGAATTTTATGCAGAATACACTTCAGTGGTATCCGGGACATATGGCGAAAACACGTCGCCTTATAGAAGATAATCTCAAGATGATCGACGTTGTTGTTGAGATACTCGACGCGAGGATACCGTATTCGGGAAGAAACCCGAATTTTGACGATATAATCAAAAATAAGCCGAGACTGCTTGTTATGAACAAGGCGGATCTGGCAGACAAAGAAAAAACGAATATATGGATAGAATGGTATGCCAAAAGAGGATTGAAAGTCATACCCATAAGCTGTACCACGGGTCAGGGCATAAACAAGGTACTGGCGGAAGCGAGAGAAACGGTGCGCGAGAAGATAGAGCGTGACGCTGAAAAGGGAAGAAACAGAACGCTTAAGCTTATGATGGTGGGGATCCCTAACGTGGGGAAATCCAGTCTTATAAACAGGCTGATCGGAAAAGCCAGCACCAAGACAGGCGACCGTCCGGGCGTGACGCGCGGCAAGCAGTGGCTCAGGATAAAGGGAGACGCGGAGCTGCTGGATACCCCGGGTATCCTGCCGCCTAAATTCGAGGATGAGAGCGCGGCTATGCGGCTCGCATATACAGGCGCTATAAAAGATGAGATAATAAACCGCGAGCTGTTGGCGTATTCGCTGTGCGAATCACTTCGTGACAGATACTGCACGCAGCTCTGCGAGAGATACAAGATAAAAGACGATATCTCGGATCTGAAAGGATATGAGATACTTGAGATCATCGGGAAACGCCGAGGGTTCGTTATAAGCGGCGGCGAGGTGGATATGGAACGCACCGCAAATATGATACTTGATGAGCTTCGCGGCTGCAAGATCGGCAGGATAACGCTTGAGCTGCCTGAAGATATAGAAAACGCGGAGACGGATGCGGGATAAGCTTATCCGCGGGCTTTATCCGGGCAGGGAGCCCGGAAATATTTAAGAAAAAAGGAGGAGCCGCGCAATGGTGTTTTCAAGCCTTACATTTTTATGCCTGTTTTTGCCTGCGGTATTGCTGCTCTATAACATTTCACGCAGCACTCTTTACAGAAATATAGTTATTACTGTCGCTTCGCTGGTGTTTTACGCGTGGGGGGATCCGACTTCGCTGATCCTTCTTCTGGCGGCATCGTTCGTCAATTATATATTGGCTATTATAATGGACAAGTATTACGGGCTGTGGCAGGCGAAGCTTGTTTTGACGCTGGCGGTCATAGTGGATGTGGCGATGCTGGGCGTGTTCAAGTACGCGGCATTTTTTGCCGAGTCGGCAAACTCGCTGCTCCATCTGTCGATACCGGTGCCGGAGCTGATATTGCCGCTCGGCATATCGTTCTATACGTTCCAGATGATATCTTATATGGTGGATGTGTTCAGAAACGAGTCAAGAGCGCAAAAATCATATTTGAAATTTTTGATGTTCATATCTATGTTCCCAAAGGTCAGCTCGGGACCGATCGTGCGTTATCCGTCTGTTGAGAAAAGTCTTTCAAAGAGACAGGTAAGAGCGACGGATTTTGCTCAGGGTTCCAAACGGTTTATCATGGGGCTGGGGAAAAAGGTCATATTGGCTGATCACGCCGGCGAAGCGGCATCGCTTTTGCTCGGGACCGCGACTCATGCGACCACCGGCTCGGCATGGCTGGGTATAATATTTTACACGTTCCAGCTCTATTTTGACTTCTCGGGATATTCCGATATGGCCATAGGTATCGGACGTATGCTTGGGTTCACATTCCAAGAGAACTTTAATTATCCGTATATATCAAGATCTGTTACTGATTTTTGGCGCAGATGGCATATGTCATTGAGCAGCTTTTTCAGAGACTATATATACATACCGCTTGGAGGAAACAGGCGCCTTCAGATGCGCAATATCCTGGTGGTATGGATACTTACCGGACTGTGGCACGGCGCTTCATGGAATTTTGTCATATGGGGATTGTATTACGGGGTCCTTCTTATAATAGAAAAGCTGTTCTTTAAATGGTGGGCAAAGATCCCTGTGCTTTCGAATCTGACCACGATGTTCGCTGTTATCATCGGATGGACAATATTCTATTTCACGGATTTCGGACAGCTGCAGACTTTCTTTGGTTACCTTTTCGGACAGGGATGCCAGCTCTATGATCTGACGACCGTGTCATCGCTGTGTTCAAACGCGTGGCTGTTGGCTGCGTGTATCCTTGTTTCAACGCCTCTGCCGAAGCTTGTATATGAATATATCACATCCGTAAAGGGTGTTGGGATAGTCATAGATGTCGTCTTTCTGGCGGCGCTGTTCATAGGATGTATCGCTCTGCTTACGGGTGCGACTTCAAGTCCGTTCCTGTATGTAAGATTTTGACGGAGGTGCGGTGAAGTGCGTAAGTATGTTATAACTGTACTGTTTGTGCTGCTTTTGGCGGGGTCTGCCGCGGCGTTTTTCAGCCCTGCGGACACGGAGAGCATAGAGGCGGAGAACAGGGAGATCGCGGGTATACCCGAGCTTAATGCGGAGACCGTAAAGAGCGGAGAGTTTTCAAGCGGGTTTGATTCCTATGTCAATGACAATATAGGCTTTAGAGGAAAGCTCATGGAGCTTTCAGATAAGATACAGTCATATTTCGGATTCACCCCGCAGCTTGTGGGGAAGGTCATATCCACGACTTCGGATATAGGCACGGAGCAGACACTCGATTCAAGTCTTATG
>CAJFNT010000053.1 GCA_904395315.1 uncultured Clostridia bacterium | reverse complement strand
GTAGCACTTTGCAAGCACGTCCTTGCGCAGCGCCTTGATGGTCTCTCTTGCGATTATCTTCGAGCCTATCGCGGCCTGTATCGGGACCTCGAAGAGCTGGCGGGGGATAACTTCCTTGAGTTTCTCGCACATCTTTCTGCCGCGGCTGTAAGCGCTGTCCTTGAACACAATGAACGAGAGCGCGTCTACCGCTTCGCCGTTCAGCAGTATGTCGAGCTTTACGAGCGATGACGGCTGATAGCCGGACACTTCGTAATCGAAGGACGCATAGCCGCGTGTCCTCGACTTTAGGGCGTCAAAGAAATCGTATATGATCTCGTTTAACGGAAGCTCATAGTGTATCTCCGCCCTCGTTTCATCGAGATATTCCATATGTTTGTACACGCCGCGGCGCTCCTGGCACAGTTCCATAACGTTGCCGACGTAATCCTTCGGGACCATTATAGACGCTTTGGCCATAGGCTCTTCCATGTGCTCTATCTCAGCGGGATCGGGCAGGTTCGACGGATTGTCACAGAGGACCATCTCGCCGTTGGTCTTATATACCCTGTATACGACGCTCGGCGCCGTGGTTATGAGGTCGAGGTCGTATTCTCGTTCAAGCCTTTCCTGTATTATCTCGAGATGCAGAAGTCCGAGGAACCCGCAGCGGAAACCGAATCCGAGCGCGGCAGAGGTCTCGGGCTCGAACATAAGCGAAGCGTCATTGAGCTGCAGCTTCATCAGCGCGTCTTTCAGATCCTCGTAGTGCGCTCCGTCTGCCGGATAGATACCGCAGTATACCATCGGATTTACTTTTTTATAGCCCGGGAGCGGCTCAGAGGCGGGATTTGCCACTGTGGTGACCGTGTCGCCGACGCGCGTGTCGCGGATGTTCTTTATGCTTGCCGCGATATAGCCGACATCTCCGGCGGACAGCTCGTCAGTCTTTATAAGCCCCGACGGGTGCATCCTTCCGACCTCAACGACGTCAAACTCGGCTCCGGTCGCCATCATCTTGATACGTGTGCCGGCTTTCAGTGATCCGTCCTTTACGCGCACATACACTATTACGCCCCTGTAGCTGTCGTAATATGAGTCAAAGATCAAGGCTTTGAGCGGAGCCGACGGATCGCCCGATGGCGCGGGTATCTTTTCGACTATCTCCTCAAGCACCTGCTCGACATTCAGTCCCGTCTTCGCGCTTATCTGCGGCGCGTCCTCGGCGGGTATGCCTATGATGTCCTCGATCTCATGTATCGTGGTCTCGGGATCTGCCGACGGCAGATCTATCTTATTTATGACCGGAACGACTTCCAGGTCGTGATCTATCGCAAGATACGTGTTTGCAAGCGTCTGCGCCTCTATGCCCTGTGACGCGTCGACAACGAGTATCGCGCCCTCGCAGGCGGCGAGGCTTCGGGATACCTCATAATTGAAATCGACATGTCCCGGCGTGTCGATGAGATTGAATATATATTCCTCTCCGTTCGCTCTCGTATATTTCAGCGTCACGGCATGCGCTTTGATCGTGATCCCGCGCTCACGCTCGAGATCCATATCGTCAAGTATCTGATCCTCCATATCGCGGGCCTCGACCTCTCCGGTAAGCTCCAAAAGTCTGTCCGCGAGCGTTGATTTGCCGTGGTCTATGTGTGCTATTATGCAAAAATTGCGTATATTGTCCTGTCTTTTTTCTGCCATTATGATCTACTCCCATAAGCCCCCAGCGGGGCAGTCTTATCTGTAAGACACAGCCGCGGCGCCGCCGGCGGCTCGTCATATACTTTAAGTATAACATAAATTCGCTGTTTTTACAATATATTATCGCAAATTTTTCTGTTTCCATGAGGTCGTATTAACAGAAAATTAACGGTTGTCTAATAATCATTTAAAAAAGTTTAAAATAATTATGGTAAAACTATTGACATTTAGGTTAGTATGTGCTAATATATATTAGTGGAACGGGGTGATGCGTTAGCCGAATGCCCCAAATATGAATTTGCGCTAAGGAGGGAGTGGTAACTATGCCGTTGGCGATGGCCGAACCGGGCATTGAACTCTATATAAAGAAGATCGGCGGCCGGGAGGAAGTCAAGCAGCATCTTTCGCAGCTTGGATTTGTGGTCGGCGGAATGGTGAAGGTCATTTCCGTGATAGGCGGCAATATAATCGTTCAGGTCAAAGAGTCAAGAATTGCTGTCAGCCGGGAGATGGCTATGAAAATCATTGTCTGATAAGACAAACGGAAAGGTAGTGTAATTAAAGATGAAAACATTGCAGCAGTCTAAGGTAGGCGACACGGCTGTCGTTAAAAAGCTGCACGGCGACGGAGCCGTAAGACGCCGCATCATGGATATGGGCATAACCAAAGGTGTGGAAGTGTACATAAGGAAGCTTGCGCCGCTCGGTGATCCTATCGAGGTGAATGTGAGAGGCTATGAGCTCTCTATACGCAAAAGTGACGCTGAAATGATAGAGATCGTATGATCAGGGCATAACTCCGGTATACGAGGCGGCCCTATAACTTCATATATTGGCTGCATATAAGCGCCCCAATGGGTTAATGGCATCTAACATATGATGTGATAGGGTAATAGACGGATACATGTACTATCCGTGATATTATGGGCGCGGCAGAGCGCCGATCAATGATAAGGAGCATGGAAATGGAATATAAAATTGCGTTAGCAGGTAACCCGAACTGCGGTAAAACAACGCTTTTCAACGCGCTGACAGGTTCTTCACAGTACGTGGGAAACTGGCCCGGCGTAACGGTTGAAAAGAAAGAGGGTAAGCTTAAAAACCATAAGGACGTGACGGTCACGGACCTTCCGGGTATATACTCGCTCTCTCCGTACACGCTTGAGGAAGTTGTCGCGAGAAACTACTTGATAAATGAGCGTCCAGATGCTATACTTAATATTATAGACGGTACGAACATAGAGAGAAATCTTTATCTCACAACTCAGCTCTGCGAGCTTGGTATACCGGTCGTATGCGCGGTGAACATGATAGACATCGTGAAGAAAAACGGCGACGTCATAAAGCTCGATGTTCTCGCAAAGGAGCTTGGCGTAAAGGTATGTGAGATCTCCGCGCTCAAGGGCACGGGGATAAGCCAGGCGATAGATATGGTCGTGGAGGCGGCAAAGTCCGGCAAGTCGATACCGCATCATAAATTTGAAGGGCCTATCGAGCACGCGATAGCGCATATCGAGGAGGCGGCTCTTCACGATCTGCCGGAGGAGCAGCAGAGATGGTTCGCGATAAAGATATTCGAGCGCGACCAGAAGGTCTTGGAGCAGCTCAATATACCTCAGGCCACACTGAAGCATATAGAAAGCGATATCGTAGCGTGCGAGAAAGAGCTTGACGACGATGCCGAATCGATCATCACGGCCGCGCGCTATGACGAGATCGCGGACATCATAAAGAAGTGCTATAAGAAGAAGAACAGGGGAGCGCTTTCGACCTCGGATAAGGTGGATAAGATCGTGACGAACAGGATCCTGGCTCTGCCGATATTCGCGGTAATCATGTTCGTTGTATACTGGGTAGCCATGGGACCGTTCGGCTCGATGATGACCGACTGGGCGAACGACGGGCTTTTCGGAGACGGCTGGCATCTGTTCGGGATAGGCAGCTCGGCGTATGAAGAGGCTTCGGGTGATTATGAGACGGAAATGGCTAAGATAGACGCGTTTATCGAGACAGCCGGCGAAGAGGGTATCGATACCGAGGCTGTGACGGCGGCGCTTGAGGCTGAGGAGCCTACCGCGGAGGATGACGCGGCGGTGGAAGCGTTCCTTACAGAGGCCGCTGATATAAACGCTGAACTGGAGCTTACGGATGAGGAAGGCGTTGTTACGGATACTCTGACAGTATCGCTTGCGGATTTCGAATCAGCTCTTGAAGCCGAGGAACCGGATCCGGCAGATTACGGCGTATGGGTGCCGGGTATCCCAGTGCTTATAGAGATCCCGCTTGAGGCGGCAGGAACGGCTGACTGGCTGAGCGGACTTATTCTTGACGGTATAGTAGGCGGTGTCGGAGCTGTGCTCGGATTCGTTCCGCAGATGCTCATACTATTCTTCATGCTCTGCATACTTGAGGATATAGGTTATATGGCGCGTGTGGCGTTTATCATGGACAGGATATTCCGCCGCTTCGGCCTTTCGGGCAAGAGTTTCATACCTATGCTCATAGGCACCGGCTGCGGTGTTCCGGGCGTTATGGCGTCGAGGACGATCGAGCAGGACAGAGACCGTAAGATGACTATAATGACGACATGCTTCATCCCGTGCGGAGCGAAGATGCCTATAATAGGACTTATCGCGGGCGCTCTCTTCGGAGGCAGCGGTCTTGTGGCGGTAAGCGCGTATTTCATAGGCGTTGCGGCGATAGTGGTATCGGGTATAATACTCAAGAAGACTAAGCCGTTTGCGGGAGAGCCGGCGCCGTTCGTTATGGAGCTTCCGGCTTATCATATCCCGTCCGCGGGCAATGTGCTTAGAGGCACATGGGAGCGCGGCTGGAGCTTCATCAAGAGAGCAGGCACAGTGATACTCCTCTCGTCGATACTTCTCTGGTTCCTCCAGGGCTTCGGATTCACCGACGGAAGCTTCGGTATGGTGGAGGACAACAATTCGAGTTTGCTTGCGTCGATCGGACGCGTTGCTGCTCCGATATTCGCGCCGCTCGGATGGGGCGACTGGAAAGCCACGGTCGCTACAGTCACAGGACTTATCGCGAAAGAGAACGTTGTCGCTACATTCGGCGTGCTTTACGGCTTTGCTGAGGTCGCTGAGAACGGCGATGAGATCTGGGGCGTGCTCGGAGGCGACTTCACAGCGATCTCCGCTTACAGCTTCATGATATTCAACCTTCTCTGCGCGCCGTGTTTCGCAGCGATGGGCGCTATAAAGCGTGAGATGAACAATGCTAAATGGACATGGTTTGCTATAGGCTATATGTGTGTATTCGCTTATGCGATATCGCTTATAGTATATCAGATAGGCGGTCTCATCACAGGAGAGATCGGCTTCGGAATAGGAACGATAGTCGCGGTGCTTTTGATAGCGTTCATCATATACATGATGTTCAGAAAGGGCTATCAGGCGAAGAATGTGAACTCGCTCCGCGCCGTGGACGCTGTCTGATAAGGCTGTGCCGGATCACCGGCATGGGCCGGAAGATTTGGAGGTGCTTTTATGGGAACCATAATAGTCGCGGTGATATTGGCCGCGGTGGTAGCTATAGTTGTCTGTAAGATGATAAAAGATAAAAAAGCAGGGAAGGGGAGCTGCAGCTGCGGAGGCGGCTGCGGCTCATGCCCGAACGCATGCAACTGCCACCCGCAGCATAAATAAGAGTTTAATTGAGAATGGACAATTGAGAATGGATAATTGCTATGCCGGATGCGGTTTATCGTGTCCGGAGCTGATAAAAGTTATCGCGTTCTCGGTTGTCCTTTTCTTTATTGAACAATATGCTGATGATTTGTATCAATATTCAAAAACTGTGGTAAAAAAGCCGATCAAGCTTGAATTTTAATAATGATCGTGTTATAATAAACATAATCAAAAAAAGCGGAGGTCAAGAGGTATGGGATATTTGTCAAAGCTGAGGGAAAAGGTCGGGCACGACAGGATCATAATGGTCGGCGCGACCGCGTTTGTGGAGAATGAAAAGGGTGAGGTGCTCATGCAGCTCAGATACGATACTAATGACTGGAGCCTGCCGGGCGGCAGTATGGAGATAGGCGAGCGTGTTGAGGACGCGGCGAAGCGTGAATTGGCGGAGGAGACAGGGCTCCATGCCGAGGATACGGAGCTTATCGGGATATTCTCAGGGAAAGAGTATTTTTACACATACCCGAACGGCGACAAAGTTGACACGCTCATAATCCTCTACCGGATGAAGGGGATAACGGGCGAGCTGAAGATCTCGGACGGTGAGAGCAAGGTGCTGAAGTATTTTCCAAAGGATGCGATGCCGTCGCCTCTTGAAGCGAGGACGGAGATAATGTTTGCGCGCCTGCGCGAGATGGGCGTGCTGTGAGAAAACTAAGTGCTGCCGATCTCAGCGCGAAACGCTGAGACCGACAGCACTCTTTCTTTTATCCCAATATTGCCTTTGCTTTGAGTATCGCTATCGCGGTCTTGCAGTCGTGGATCTCGTTGTTCATCACCATATCGTAGAGTTTGTCGAGGGGGTATCTCTTCACGTTCAAAAACTCGCCCTCGTCAAGGTGCTGTCCGACGAACTCAAGCTCGGTCGCAAGATATATAGTGAGCTTTTCCTCACAGTAGCCGGGAGTCGCGTAATACACTCCGAGAGGCTCTATTTTTTTTGCCGTATAGCCCGTTTCCTCCTCAAGCTCGCGGAGCCCCGCCGACATTGTGTCGGTATCGCTCGCCTCGAGCTTGCCGGCGGGGATCTCGAGCATCATCGACTTCGCCGCAAGCCTGTACTGGCTGACCATGAACACCTCACGCTCCGGAGTTACCGCTATTATGCCAACTCCGCCGTGATGCTCCACTATCTCGCGCTTTGAGGTCCTTCCGTTGGGCAGCTCGACGTCGTCCACCCTTACGGTTATAACTTTTCCGTCATAGATCTTTTTTGTGCCGATAATCTTTTCTTCAAAATCCATTCTGACAGATCCTTTCATATGATCACAGTTTGATCGTTATTTCCCGTCCCTTGGACTCGTATTTCCTGTACTTTACGCCGACCATATCAAACATCTTTTTCGCGGCAGTGTCACTGTCCGAATCGGCGTATTTGTCCGAGAGATATATTATCTCGTTTATACCGCTCTGTATTATCGCCTTGGCGCACTCGTTGCAGGGGAAGAGCGTGGTATATATCCTTGACCCTTTGAGTGACGGAGCCGGACTGTTCAGTATAGCGTTCAGCTCCGCGTGACATACGTACATATATTTCGTGTCGAGCGGCGCGCCGTTCCTGCGCCACGGCATTTGCGTGTCGGCACAGCCGATGGGCATACCATTGTAGCCAAGTGAAAGTATCTTGTTCTCTCCGCTTACGATACATGCGCCCACCTGAGTATTGTCATCTTTGGAGCGCATGGCGCTCAGGAGCGCTATGCCCATAAAATATTCGTCCCATGAAATATAATCAGTTCTCATATTTCTTTATGCCTATATCGCTTCTGTGGAACTCGTCCTTCCACGTGATCTTTCCAACAGCTTCATATGCGCGCTTTATCGCCTTGTCGAGGTTTTCGTCCACAGCCGTCACACCGAGGACTCTGCCTCCGTTATTGGTGTATTTGCCGTCCTCAAGCTTTGTTCCGGCGTGGAATACGATAACGTCATCCATGGCGTTTGCGTCATCTATACCGGTTATCTCGTGTCCCTTTTCGTATGAAACGGGATAACCGCCCGATGCCATAACAACGCATACCGCCGCGTTGTCCTCCCATTCGATGTTGACCTCATCGAGACATCCGTCGATGACCGCCTGCATGATCTCAACGAGATCCGTTTTTAAGCGGGGCAGCACGACCTGTGTCTCGGGATCGCCGAAGCGGCAGTTGTACTCGATGACCTTCACTCCGTCTTTTGTCATCATAAGACCGAAATAGAGCACGCCCTTGAAAGGTCTTCCCTCGGCTGCCATAGCCTTTATGGTGGGCAGGAATATGTTTTCCATGCACTCCTTTGCCTTTGCGTCATCGTAAAGACGCGAGGGTGAGAAGGTGCCCATGCCGCCTGTGTTGAGACCCTGATCGTTATCATATGCGCGCTTGTGGTCCTGCGCCGATACCATCGGGCATATGGTCTTGCCGTCTGTGAATGAAAGCACCGATACCTCGGGGCCTGTGAGATATTCCTCGATAACGACCCTGTTTCCGCTGTCGCCGAACTTCTTGTCGTCCATGATCTCATGTATGCCGTCTATGGCTTCCTGCTCGTTCTGCGCTATTATAACGCCCTTGCCGAGAGCGAGCCCCTCAGCCTTTATAACAGCCGGATAGCTGTTCTGCGCCTTGACATATTCGATAGCCGAAGCGCTGTCCGTGAACACCTCGTAAGCGGCTGTCGGTATGCCGTACTTTTTCATGAGCTCTTTTGAGAAGACCTTGCTGCCCTCGATTATAGCCGCGTTCTTGCGCGGGCCGAACGCGCGGATGCCCGCCGCCTCCATAGCGTCGACCATGCCGAGCACGAGCGGATCGTCAGGTGTAACGACAGCGAGATCTATTTCCTTTTCCTTTGCGAACGCCACCATAGCGTCGATATCGGTCGCGCCTATGTCAATGCACTCCGCGAGCTCCGATATCCCGCCGTTTCCGGGCGCGCAGTATATCTTTTCAGCGAGCGGTGACTGTGAAAGCTTCCAAATTACAGCATGCTCTCTGCCGCCGCCTCCAACTACTAATATTTTCATTTATGTGTCCCTCCCGTTGATCAATGATGGAACAGACGGATGCCTGTGAACGCCATTGCCATGCCGTACTTGTTGCAGGTCTCGATGACGTTGTCGTCACGCACCGAGCCGCCGGGCTGCGCGATGTATTTAACGCCTGACTTATGCGCTCTCTCGATATTGTCGCCGAACGGGAAGAACGCGTCGGAGCCGAGCGATACCTCGGTGTTTTTTGCTATCCATTCCTTCTTTTCCTCAGCGGTGAGCACCTCGGGCTTTACCTTGAAGAACTTCTGCCACGTGCCCTCCGCGAGAACATCGTCATGCTCGTCGGAGATATAAACATCTATCGTGTTG
Source organism: uncultured Clostridia bacterium (assembly GCA_904395315.1). GTDB lineage: Bacteria > Bacillota > Clostridia > UBA1381 > UBA1381 > Ornithomonoglobus. Next base: position 11,486 of record CAJFNT010000053.1, on the reverse strand, counting down.
TCGCGGTCGGCGCGCTTTATGCCGTCCACGAACTGCAGATCAAGCACCTTCGGGCACTGTCTGAGCCACCAAATGTCAGCCTTGTTTCCGGCAAGACGCGTGCAGTGTATCCTCGACTGCTGACCCGCGCCGATGCCTATAGCCTGGCCGTCCTTTACGTAGCACACGCTGTTTGACTGTGTGTATTTGAGCGTTATGAGCGCTATCATGAGGTCGCGCTTTGCGGCGTCGGAAAGCTCCTTGTTGTCGGTCACAACGTTTGAGAGCAGCTCTTTGTTTATCTCAAGCTCATTCCTGCCCTGCTCGAATGTGACGCCGTATACCTGCTTGTGCTCGATCGGAGCGGGGGTGTAATCAGCATCGATCTTCAATATGCAATAGTTGCCCTTTTTCTTTTTCTTCAGTATCTCAAGAGCCTCGTCGGAATATGACGGAGCGATTATGCCGTCAGACACCTCTTTCTTTATAAGGAGAGCCGTGGCCTTGTCGCACTCGTCCGAGAGCGCGATGAAATCACCGAATGAGGACATCCTGTCCGCGCCTCTTGCTCTCGCGTAAGCGTTTGCCATCGGTGTCAGTTCAACGTCATCTGTGAAGTAGATCCTTTTTAAAGTATCCGAAAGCTCCGTGCCGACCGCCGCGCCGGCGGGGGATACGTGCTTGAACGACGTGGCCGCGGGGAGACCGGTCGCCTGCTTGAGCTCCTTTACGAGCTGCCAGCCGTTTAAAGCGTCGAGAAGATTTATATATCCCGGCTTTCCGCAGAGCACCTCGATAGGCAGATCTCTGCCGTCGTCCATGAATACGCGCGAGGGCTTCTGGTTCGGATTGCAGCCGTATTTTAATTGCATCTCGTTCATTTGTATATCATCCTTTCAAATAATTTATCACTTGTTCTTGTTCACGATCCTTGTGTCGGTATCTCCTGTTGCGAGGTCTATATATCTTACGAACAGCGACACCTTGTTGTCTTCGTTGAGCGATCCCCAGAGACCGTTTGTGAACTCGTCTATATCGTCCGGGATGCCTATGAGCTTCGGCTCGCCCTCGAAAGACGGCAGGGGAGACCCGTCTCCCATATATGTGTGGATGAATCTGCCTTCGCCGGCGATCGGGTCCTTGTATGAGAATGTAAAGCGCAGACAAGAATCCGGGTCACCGTTGTCGCTCTTCAATATCGACATCGCATAGTTGAAATCGCCGTTGTCGGTCGTCTTTATGATGCCGGAGATCCTCGGTGTGTAGTTCGGGGCGTCGTCCTCGAATTCGCGTGTCCGCAGCGCCTGTTCAAATGTCATCTGCTGGTTCATCAGCTCGTAGATCGTGTCGGTCTGATCGCCGTTTGTTACGATCGTCTTGTTGCCGAGCACGCGGACCGGCGCGTAGATTATCAGGTGCGGATCCTCAAGCTTCGATGGATCGAACGCCTGTGTCCGTATGCCGTCGCCGTCCTCGACGAACACTCTGTTGCGGCTGTTGACGCTTCTGCCCATTATGAAATAGGCCGTGACAGCTTTCTTTCCGTCAGCTGATTTTCCTATGATTATACCGCGTCCGGGGTACGCGTTCGATGCTAATTCGTCGTATATGTTTAATTTGATCATATTATTCCTTTCTGCACAAAATAGTGCTAAAACAGGTCACTGTGTGTGCCTGTGCGTGTCAGATACAGGATCAGGTCGTTTTCTGCTATCTCATATATCAGCAGCCAGTCAGGCGTTATATGACATTCCCGGCAGCCGGTATATATGCCGGAAAGAGAATGATCTCTGTATCTGCTTTCCAGAATCTCACCCGATGCGATGGTTTTGATAACGCCGGTTATGAGAGACATATCATAACCGCGTTTCTGTATCTTTTTAAGATCCTTTTGGAAACGCAAGGTGGGTCTTATAGTATATTTCACGATAGGATCTCCTTCATCATTGTATCGACATCTGTGTAGCTTTTGCCGAGCGAGGGATCCTTTTTCATGGCCTCTACCTCACGCAGCGCCTCGATCGTTTCAGCATTGGGCGTATCCGCTTTCAGCATAAACGGTAATCCGTTTGTGCGTATAACTTGCCTGAAAAAGATATTGATAGCTGTGTCGGTATCAATGCCGAGATCGCTGAATATCCTTTGTGCTTGTTCGTTCACGTCGGAATCCATGCCGACGTTTATTTGTATATGAGCCATAACAGATCTCCTTTCATGAAATAAATATCTATAAATAAATATCTATGAAGCGGTGTTTCAGGATCCGGCGCAGAATTTTTCGACCGCCTCCGGAAGAATGATCCATTCCGCCTCTTCCATTACCCGGCGCTGAAGCGTTTCTGGAGTGTCGCCGTCCTGCACGTAAACGGCTTTCTGCATCAATATCTTTCCTCCGTCCACGACATCGTTTACAAGATGCACCGTGGCTCCGGTCACCTTTACGCCGTAGCCCAATGCGGCTTCATGGACTTTTAGACCGTACATACCTTTGCCGCAGAAAGACGGGATCAAGGATGGGTGGATGTTTATTATCCTGCCTGAGTACTCATTCAGCAGCTCACCGCCGAATATCGCCATGAATCCCGCAAGAACGATCACATCCACGTCCATCTCTTTCATATATTCACAGATACTGTGGCTGAACACTTCGGTATCTCCGCCGCAGTCGGCGTTCTTTCTTATGACCTTTGTCGGGATCCCCGCTTTTTTCGCGCGCTCAAGCCCGTATGCCGACGCGCTGTTTGAACATACGCAGACTATTTTTCCGCTCTTTATAACGCTGCCCTGTTTGTCGATCAGGGCCTGGAGATTAGTGCCTCCGCCCGATATCAAAACTCCTATTCTCTTCATCACACGATCTCCACGTCTTTGCTGCCTTTTGCGAGCTCGCCTATGATGTACGCCTTTTCGCCGGCGGCCTCGAGACATTTTACCGCGTCGTCAGCCTTGCCGGCATCGACAGCGACGATCATGCCTATGCCCATGTTGAAGGTGTTGTACATATCAGCCTCGGGGATATCGCCCTTTTCGCGGAGGATATCGAATATCGGGAGCACATCCCATGTTCCCTTGCGGATGACCGCCTTTAAGCCGACCGGGAGCATCCTCGGAACGTTTTCTATGAATCCGCCGCCTGTTATGTGCGATACGGTGTTTATCCCGATCTCGTCGATGAGCTTTAAGAGCGGCTTTACGTATATCCTGGTCGGTGTGAGAAGCGCTTCTCCGATAGTGGAGCCGAGCTTGTCGGAGTATTCCGAAAGGTTCTCCTTCGCGTTTTTACCGTTCAGGTCGAACAGCTTGCGCACGAGGGAATATCCGTTCGAATGGATGCCGCTTGAGGCGATACCGATTAGCTTGTCGCCCTCCTTGGCGTTTTTGCCGTCAGTTATCTTGCTCTTTTCGACCACGCCGACGCTGAAGCCCGCGAGATCGTATTCACCCTCGGGGTAGAATCCCGGCATCTCCGCCGTCTCGCCGCCTACCAACGCGCAGCCTGCCTTGACGCAGCCGTCAGCCACGCCCTTTACGATCTCCGCTACCTTTTCGGGAACGTTCTTTCCGACAGCGAGATAGTCGAGGAAAAACAGCGGCTTCGCGCCTGAGCATGCGACGTCGTTCACGCACATCGCAACACAGTCCTGACCGATAGTGTCGTGCTTGTCCATAAGGAAAGCTATTTTAAGTTTCGTTCCGACTCCGTCCGTGCCGGAAACGAGAACGGGCTCATTGTAGCCCTTTGGTATCTCAAACAGGCCGCCGAAACCGCCTATACCGCCTATAACTCCCTCGATAGCGGTCCTTTTGACATCGTCTTTTATGAGCCTTACCGACTCATAACCTGCCTCGACGTCAACGCCTGCCGATTTGTATGCATCTGTTGCCATATATGTATCTCCTTAATATTTATTACAGCGCTGCGGCTGTTTGTGTTTCTCGTCAGCTGCCGAGAAGAAAATCCAATACGTTCATCCCGGTGCCGGTCTGCGACTTGTAAAGCTCGGTATAGCCGCAGTGTTTACAGCTCACTGTTATGAATTTTTTGTTCTGAACATCGAATATTTTTGCAAAATTGCCTCCGGTTGCCTGAAACTGATCCGATTCAAATTCAGTGCAGCCGCATTTTGCACATTTGAAGCCGTTGCTTTCCATAATGCCTCCTGTGCGGCATTACAGCGCCGCTACTCTTTCTTTTATTGCCTTGTCCTTTTCAGCTACGCCTTCTGCCATCTTTTCACGTGCTTTTTTGAGCGTTTCTTTCAGGTAATCATATTTGAGCGAGAGCATCTCAGCCGCGAGGATAGCGGCGTTTGTGCCGTTGTTCAATCCAACGGTCGCTACAGGTATGCCGGGCGGCATCTGCACCGTAGCGAGAAGCGCGTCAAGACCGTTAAAGGTGGACTCGATCGGGATGCCTATCACGGGGAGCGTTGTGTTCGCCGCAACAACTCCGCCGAGATGTGCCGCCATTCCCGCCGCACATATGATCACCTCAATGCCGTTTTTCTCAGCATTTTTTGCGTATTCCATCGCCTTGTCGGGTGTGCGGTGAGCAGATATCACGTTCACCTCAACGTCGATATTGAATTCCTTGAGCTTTGAGACGCAGCCCTTTACCTTATCGAAATCCGAATCGGAGCCCATTATGAGGGCAGCTTTTGGGTTAGACATAGAAAAAATCAATCCTTTCTTATCTTATTTAAAATGTTTTAGAATGTAAATATATGATCGCAAAACGAACGTTTCGCAATCACCTAATCATATCTTAAAAAGGGGATACTCAAAAAAAGGGTATCCCTCTGAAGATCAGCCGTTGAAGATCAATCGTTGACGTATTTGTCCGTATCCACGGGATATTTGCCGGAGAAACAGCCGTCGCAGTATCTGCATGCGGCATCCGGGATTATATCCTTAAGATCCTCTACCGGAAGAAACGCAAGGCTGTCTGCGCCGATCATTTCGCACATCTCGTCTATCGTTCTGTTAGTGGCGATCAGCTGGTCTTCCGACGGCACGTCCGTGCCGAAATAACACGGATGACGGAACGGAGGCGCGGATGAGCGCACATGTACCTCCTTAGCGCCGAATTTTCGCAGCAGACTCACAATACGCTTGGAGGTGGTGCCGCGGACTATCGAGTCATCGACCATGACCACCCGTTTTCCGTCAACGGTGCCTTTTAACACGTTGAGTTTTATCCTGACGGCATTTTCGCGCATTTCCTGTGTGGGCTGTATGAAAGAACGGCCTATATACTTGTTCTTGACAAAACCCAGTCCGTATGGTATGCCTGATTCCTCTGCATATCCCATTGCGGCGCACAGTCCCGAATCGGGAACGCCTATCACGACATCGGCATCGGCCGGGAATCTGCGTGCAAGTATCTTTCCGGCCGTGACGCGTGAATCGTATGTTGACTGACCGTCTATAATGCTGTCGGGGCGCGCAAAGTACAGGTATTCAAAAATACACTGCGTGTGCGGATGTGTGCCTACGAATGTGTCGATGCATTTTATCTCCCCGTCTTTTACGACAACTATCTCGCCGGGTTTCAGGTCACGTTCATATTCTGCACCTATGGTATCAAGAGCGCATGTTTCCGATGCGAACACTATAGCTTTTCCTTTTCTGCCCATGCAGAGAGGTCTGAACCCCCATGGATCACGACAGGCTATTAGCTTCTGCGGACTCATCACCACGAGCGAGAACGCGCCGACAAGGTGACGGACAGTCTTTTCCACTGCCTCTTCAACGCTTGCGCATCTGAGCCTGTGGCGAGCTATGGTGTAAGCTATCATCTCTGTGTCGCTTGTGGTCTGGAATATTGCGCCGATCCTGCTCAGATATTCTTCAAGCTCCGGTTTGTTTATAAGGTTGCCGTTATGGGCGATCGCGATATTGCCTTTTACGTAGCGCAAAACGAGCGGCTGCGCGTTTTCACGCAGCGATTCGCCGGTAGTGGAATAGCGCACATGACCTATCGCCATCTTGCCGCCGAGTTTCTCGATGATGTCGTTGTTGAAGACCTCGTTGACAAGTCCCATATCCTTATAGTAGGTTATGTCGCGGTTATTGTTAACGGCTATGCCGCAGCTCTCCTGACCTCTGTGCTGAAGCGCGTAAAGACCGTAATATGTGGTCCTCGCGCAGTCGCCGTCGGGGTCATAGACAGCAAAAATACCGCATTCTTCTCCGATTCTTTTATCCGTCATAGATTCCTAAAGTTCCTTTCGTTTATGCAGTTTTGTCAGTTGCACAGGTCCGAATATCAAATCGGACCATCCCATAACATTATATACCGTAACGCGTTTTTTTTCAATATCAAATTCAAATTAATTTTGAAAATTTTTTAACAAGGTGTCATTTTCAATAAAAATATAGCTGACAGGCACTGCGCGTTTGACGGGTGTGTCAAAAAAACCGCGTGTAACAGAAATACAGTATCCCGCTTATTATCGAGGCGAGAGTGCCGTACAGTATGACTGGACCGGCTATAGTGAATATCTTGGCGCCGACGCCGAGCACGAACCCCTCTGTTTTCGCCTCGAGAGCGGGCGCGGCGACGGAATTTGCAAAGCCGGTGACCGGGACGAGCGTGCCCGCTCCGCCGTGCTTGGCGATCTTGGGATAGATGTTCAGCCCCGTCAGGAGCGTGCCCAAAAAGATCATCGTCACGGTAACGAGCGAGGACGCCTGATCGTCCGGCAGACCGAGATATTTGTAAAGCTCCAAAAAGCCCTGTCCGACCGCGCATATCGCTCCTCCTATCAGAAACGCCTTGACACAGTCCTTCACAATATGCGAGCCGGGCGTTTTCTTGTCGACATAGTCGCTGTATTCCTCCGGCGTCATCATGTCTGTGATGTTTTTCATAAAGATCCATCCTTTCATGGTTTTCTTTATTTTTTCCCGATATGCAGAGTTATATGCAAGAGAAGAGTCTGTATAATATTTTGCTCTTATTTCAAAATGGGTATTGACAAAATCGCACAAATAGTGTATCATTGTATTAATCAACTAAGACAATAATACACGATAAGGAGGAGATGATATGAGATTTGTAAGGATCATGACGGCGCTGCTCGCTTTGTCGCTGCCGGCGTCGATAATTGCCGCGGCAGCCGAGGCGGACGCTCCGGCTCTGCGCGGAGAGGTGGCGGACGCGCTTTTGGAGGCGGCGGACGACTATAATCCCGGCGTTATGAGGTCGGATATAATAAAGGGATATGAGGACGGTGAGCTGCGTGAGGACGCTGAGGTGACGCGCGCGGAGGCTCTGGTCATGCTTGACCGCGCGTTCGGAGAGCTGCCCGAGCCTGTTGGGCATAACGCGCGTACGGCGCTGCCGAGGGAAAGCTTTACTGATATACCGAACTGGGCGGAGGAAGAGCTTGCCGATGTGTTTGATGCCGGGATAGTCGCCGGGACAGGAGAGGGAAAGTTTTCTCCCGATGAGCCGGTGACGGAAAGACAGATGGAATTATTTATTGAGCGCGTGTATTCGCTTTTTGGGACCAATCTGAAAGATGATTTTTATGCGGCGGTGAATAAAGACACTTTGAATGACCTGCAGATCCAGCCGGGGCGTGTCATCAGCGGCACTTTATATGATCTGCAGGATAAGAGCACCGAAGCGGTTGACGCTATGATCCGGGAGATCATCGGCGGAGATCATGAAAAGGGCACAAAAGAGCAGAAGATCGCCGATTTTTATAAAAATGTGGCTGATATGGGCTCGAGAAATGAGATCGGTATCGCGCCTCTTGAGCCTTACCTTGATCTGATCGGCAGCGCCGAAACTATAGATGACCTCATCGATATACAGAGCAGATTGGTGGATGAATTGTATATCTATCAATTCATGGGCTTTGGACTTACGATAGACATGAAAGACAGCACGAAATACACGCTGATATTTTCACCGATCGCTATCAATCTGCCGAAGGACACATACCAAAACGGTACGGAAGATCAGATCGACAGTTACATCAAGTATATGAAAACTCTGTTTGTCCTGAGCGGTGAAACGGAAGAAGACGCCGAAAAAATGGCGGACTCGTGCTTTGAGATGGAAAAGGAATTGTCCGCGTATATGATGAACACTGAGGATTCGGGCAATGTGGATAAAATCTATAATGTGTTCACCATGCAGGAGATCCGCGATATGTTCCCGAATGTGGATATGGATGCTGTGTTTGCCGATTCGGGCTTGCAGCCGGAAGATAAGGTGATCGTTTCTGATGTTGGTCTGACAAAAGCGTTCGCCGATTATTTTACAGATGAGCATGTGGACACCTTAAAGGCATGGGCAAAGCTGACGGTCTTGCTAAGCTGGGGCGGAGCGTTCAATCAGGAATTTATCGACGCGAGCGACACATTCAATCAAGAATTCATGGGCGTGTCGGGCAGCTATTCGCCGGAGGAACGCGCGGCGCTCACGCTGCAGAACACAATGCCGGACTATATCGGTGAGCTGTATGCCGAACGGTATTTCTCAGAGCAGGCAAAACAGGATGTGGAAAAAATGGTGCGTGACATCATAGATGTGTACCGGACGCGTATCCAAGAGCTTGACTGGATGAGCGACACGACCAAGGAACGGGCGATCAAGAAGCTCGACACTATGGGCGTTAAGATCGGATACCCGGATAAGTTTGAATCCGCTATAGACAATGCGGAGATCAGATCCGCCGAGGAGGGCGGCAGCTACTTTACCAATATGCTGGCGATCACAGCGGCGCAGAAAGAAGAAAATATCTCGCTGCAGGGTAAGCCGGTCGATAAGTCCAAGTGGCTGATGTATCCTTTCACTGTCAACGCATGTTACAGTCCGCAGCAGAACGACATAACCTTCCCGGCTGCTATTTTGCAGGCTCCCATGTACGATGTGAACGCTTCTTACGAGCAGAATCTCGGAGGGATCGGATATGTCATTGCTCACGAGATAACCCATGCTTTTGACAACAACGGGGCTAAGTTTGACGAAAACGGAAATGCCGCCGACTGGTGGACCGAAGAGGACTATGCCGCGTTCCAACAGCTCTGCGGGGAAATGATAGAATTTTATGACGGAGAGGAAGGCGTTCCGGGGATAACGATGAACGGGACTCTGACCCTGAGCGAGAATGTTGCCGATCAGGGCGCGGCCGCCTGCATTACGGAGATCGTTGCCGGTCTTGATGACCCTGACTTTGAGACGCTCTATAAGAGCATGGCGAACAGCTGGGCGGCGACCGCCAGCAGAGAATACTGCCAGTATGCGGCGCAGGCCGACGTGCACAGCACCGAAAAGCTGAGAGTCAACCGCGTTGTAGTGAACTGTGACGAGTTTTACGAGACATTCGACATTGACGAGGATGACGGGATGTATGTCGCGCCGGAGGACAGAGTGAAGATCTGGTAATAGCTATTGACATTTTGCGCAAAATAATTACAGGACGGTGAGCGGATAAATGAAACTTATATTGAGTGACAGAACTTTGAGCGGCTCTGTAATATACGGGAATGATAACATAAAATTAATAGATCTGTCTTTGCTGAAAATAGCAAATTGTACCGGCTGCTTTAGCTGCTGGACAAAAACACCGGGCAAATGTGTGATTCGCGATGATGCAGTCAGGATATATCCATTAATTGCTGCAAGTGATTCTCTTATATATATCAGTCATATAAAATATGGATGCTATGACACAGTTATGAAAACAATGCTTGAGAGATCAATACCTATTCAGAAAGCATTCATTCGCTTGTTAAAAGGTGAAACACATCATGTTCAGAGGAGTGTTGCTCTTAAAAAGGCTTCGATAATCGCATATGGCGATATAAGCAATGAAGAAAAAGAGTTATTTAAAAAACTTGTTGCGCGAAATGCGTATAATATGAATTTCAAAAGTTACAAAGTGATTTTTATTGATGAAGAAATGCTGGAGGAAACGGTAAAAAAAGAGGTGTTAGGATGAGAAAAGTCATGGTGTTAAATGGGAGCCCGAGAGCTCCCGTGTCAAATTCAAAGTTGTATGCAGATATATTTATGAAATACTGCAGTATTGGCGTGGAGTATTTTTCTGTTTTAAAAAATAACCATAGCGAGATTTGTGTTGAAATGGAACGATTTTCGGATGTTTTGCTTGTATTTCCTCTGTATACTGACGCTGTACCGGTTACACTTCTGAATTTTTTAAAGACACTTGAAATGAATAAACCGCATGGAAACCCTGTAATATCAGTAATGATCAACTGCGGTTTTATGGAGCCAATGCAAAATGATATTGCCGTAAAAATGATAGAATTATTTTGTTGTCAAAACGGATATAAATTTGGTTCTGTTTTGAAAATCGGAAGCGGAGAAGCGATATTATCAACACCGTTTAAGATATTTGCGATATTAAAGATAAAAAAGCTGGCGTATTCTATTTCCATAGAAAGATATGAAAATATGACGGTCACTATGCCAATTACAAAAAGAAGGTTTATAAAGGCATCAACCGCGTATTGGCTGCGTTATGGCGCAAAAAACGGTTGTACAAAAGAAGAAATGGATACACTGATGATCGAGTCGCATACCATGTGACAGAGTGGTATACGGTAGGTCCCATAGAGAGAGGATTTATCGATCTTATATTGTATCCATCGTACGGATTCAACATTTTTGAATTAGATGTCAGCGCTATTTGACTATTTCGGGATACCGTATCCGTATACGAAACAAAATGAAAAGCCCCCTTGCGTCAAGGCGTCAGCCTCGGCGCGGGGGCTTTCTCTATGTACTCAAATACCGAAAAGGAGCTTTAGTATACCGGCAAAGCACTTCGGAACACGTTTAACAACGACCTTCATAAAAACAGCCTCCTTCACCATTTACAAAGACAAAGATACCCGAAAATCGTCAGCATCAGCATTTCTATCACGGCGAGAATGTATAGGGGACACATGAGCCCGAGCAGGATGCCAAGACAGAAGGCGAGGATGCTCAGTCCAACAGCCTTTGACGCGCCGCGCATACAGAAGTTGATCATCATTAGTCACCTCCGTATGATCAACATCAGCCGGATCCGCCGCATAACAAACGACCGCCCGGCTCTTTTTATGATCTATATTATGCCCGGGGATGATAAAATGTTACATTCTAAGCACTGTGATATTTAACACAGCATAACAAGTAATAATTATCGATGTTTTGTGCATGTTGTACAGATTAACTCGTGAATTCCATTTAAAATTAACAATATGCAAACTGACGAAAAAATGATATAATAATGTTGGATTTATGTGAATTATATAATATGCGCGTGGTATGTGATATTGTGCGCGTATTGTTTTAAGGAGGAAAATAAATGTATAAGAAGCCTGCAATACCTTTCAAGGGTACGAAGACACAGGAAAACGAGCTGCGCGACTTTATCCTGCAGGAAAAGGATACACCGGGAGCTCTTATGCCTGTGCTCCAGAAGGCCCAGGAGATCTACGGCTATCTGCCGATAGAGGTCCAGACGATCGTTGCCGACATG
>CAJFNT010000052.1 GCA_904395315.1 uncultured Clostridia bacterium | reverse complement strand
GCGAGGGTGGCGGAATAGGCAGACGCGCACGTTTGAGGGGCGTGTGGTTTAACCGTGCCGGTTCAAGTCCGGTCCCTCGCACCACAAGAGAGCATCGTAAGATGTTCTCTTTTTTTTTCATAAAAAAAGACTTGTAAAGCGCAATAAGGTATGTTATAATTATTTATTGAATAAGCGCTTCCGTGTTGACGCGGAAGCCTCATATCTGACTGCGAGGATAAATTCCGACCGGAAAGATCATGCTTTGGTATACTGCACCTTACTGTTCACGCCGGGAATATTCCCGAGCCGACCGGAAAGGGCGCTTATTTTTGACTGGGGAGCGTCAAGTATTACGCTTATTATGGCTATCCCCCTCTGACGATACGGCACGCCCATCCTGCCTATAACATATTCGGCATATTCGTGAAGTATCTCATTTATTTTGTCTGTGGCATCCATGTCCTCGACAATTATCCCTACTAAGGCTACTCTTGTTTCCATCGGATACATCTTCCTTTCAAACCGCGCCAAGCGCGCTTTAATAATATAACCTTATTATACTATGATCCGTCTGCAAAGTCAACGGATAAAACGAAAGGACGAAACTGTATGTATGATGTTAAATCAATGCGCGCCGACGATTTTATCGACGACGGCGAGATCCTGAACACCCTCGAATATGCTCAGGCGAATAAAAATAACAAGGAGCTCATCGGATCCATAATAGAAAAAGCCGCGGAATGCAAGGGGCTCACCCATCGCGAAGCCTCGGTCCTGCTCGCCTGTGACGATGATGAGCTGAACGAAAAAATGTATGCTCTCGCGAAACAGATCAAGCAGAAGATATACGGAAGCAGGATAGTTTTCTTTGCGCCGCTGTATCTCTCCAATTATTGCATCAATTCGTGTGTATACTGTCCCTATCACGTGAAAAACAAGCACATCTGCAGAAAAAAGCTCACACAGGAAGAAGTGAAGGCTGAAACTATCGCGCTGCAGGATATGGGACATAAGAGACTCGCTCTTGAAGCCGGAGAAGATCCCGTGAACAATCCTCTGGAATACATATTGGAATGTATAAAAACCATATATTCTATCAAGCACAAAAACGGCGCGATCCGCCGAGTGAATGTCAACATCGCCGCCACAACAGTGGAAAATTACACAAAGCTCAAAGAAGCCGGCATAGGCACATATATCCTGTTCCAGGAGACATATAATAAGAAACATTACGAAGAGCTTCACCCAGCCGGTCCGAAGCATGACTACTGCTACCATACCGAGGCAATGGACCGCGCAATGCAGGGAGGCATAGATGATGTAGGTCTCGGTGTTCTTTTCGGACTTGACACATACGCATACGAGCTATGCGGTCTTCTGATGCACGCCGAACATCTTGAAGCGGTATTCGGTGTGGGACCGCACACCATAAGCGTTCCGAGGATATGCCCTGCTGACGATATCGATGTTGACGATTTCTCAAACGCCGTTCCCGACGAAACATGGAGAAAGATAGTGGCCATAATAAGGATCGCAGTCCCCTACACCGGAATGATAGTATCCACCCGTGAAAGCGAGGAAAACCGCAAAGCGGCCCTTGAACTCGGAATATCACAAATATCAGGCGCCTCCTCAACTTCTGTCGGCGGATATGTAAGACCGGAATCTCCGGAAGAGAACACCGCGCAATTCGACAGAAGCGACACCCGCACACTCGACGAGGTCTCCGATTGGCTGATCCGCATGGGCTATATCCCCTCTTTCTGTACAGCATGCTACAGAGAAGGCCGTACCGGTGACAGATTCATGCCGCTTGCAAAATCAGGCGCGATACAGAATTGCTGCCAGCCAAACGCGTTGATGACACTGAAGGAATATCTTATGGACTATGCCTCGGAACAGACGCGCCTCGATGGCGAAGCGCTGATAGAAAAGGAACTGAACAATATTCCCAACGAAAATGTAAGACGGATAACGATAGAAAATTTGAAAAAGATCGAAAACGGCGAACGCGATTTCAGGTTCTGATACAATATGCCGCATAACGGTCAAATTATTGAGCAGAAAATGATCACAGCAAAAAAATTTAACGAAAGTCAATTTTTTTCGAAAAAAGGTATTGACAAAATACTCGTTTTCTGCTATAATATTTTCTGTCAGTGAGCGACAGCCCACTGACAAGCTTGGAGAGATGTCTGAGTGGTTGAAAGAGCCGGTCTTGAAAACCGGTGACGGTTCCGCCGTCCGCGGGTTCGAATCCCGCTCT
>CAJFNT010000051.1 GCA_904395315.1 uncultured Clostridia bacterium | reverse complement strand
GTCTTGACGGATATATTTTCCGTGACAGCCGTTTTAAGGCAACAACAATAAACGGATCACCTGATAACGGTTACAGATTTACGATAGGTGAAGCTGTCTTCATTGTACCTGAGCTCAAGCTTCCGCCGGCAGCCGTATCATTGCCTTTAAGCAACACTTCCGGAAATACCGTCACAGATGTGAACGAGCTCTCTGCAGCGCATATATATTCAATAAACTCTGATCAGGCTTCCATAATATGCGCCTTCTATGATGAGCAAGGCCGGCTTATAGGAACGGATATTTCAGCCGCTTTTTCAAGCAGCGACACAATATCAAAGATAGATATAGGATCGGGATATGCGGCATCCGCTGAATACGCAAAGATATTTACATGGGACAGCGATACGAACAGTATGCTACCAATGTCCGATGCTATCGTTATTAGCGGTCAACATCAATAAAATCGCAGCCGTGTTTTCGCTTGGAATATTCGACCCTCAGCATTTCAAGCACGATATTTTTTTCGTATACAAGATGCTTGTAATGACTGAGGCAAAAATATTTTACATTGAGTGAATCAAGGAATCTTATGGTTTCTCCGAGCTTGTATACATTATAAACACGTCTTTCTTTCTTGAAACCGGCGTATGCTCCGTCTCCGAGAAAGGCATATTCATCTCCGTAGACCAGCGCAAGACAGCCCTTTGCATGGCTCGACGGCATCGGCATAACAGTTATCGGCGCATCGCTCTCAAGCTCGACCGGCTCAGTTACAACAGTGCCGGTGTGAGTGTGCCTTATCGTTTCCTTTGAGCCGTAAAGTCTATCGAATCCAACACGGCCGACATTTGCGGTGTGATCTTGATGAAAATGAGAGATCACGACCGTTTTTCTTCCCTGTACCGAATTTATCGTCCCGGCTGCCGCATCGCTCGCACCCACGTCAAAAATATAAGTTCCGTCCGCTCCGTCAATAAACACCACATCCGATGACAGCGGATCCTCTCCGGCCGGAAAGTATCGTATCCTGTCGTTAATTCTGATAAGCTCCATACGATCACACGCTCCCTTCATGACATAATTATAGCACCGTTCATTAAAAAAATCAATGAGTAAAAACCGCATCCGGCATGCGAAATTTCTTTCGTATGCTGGATGCGGTTTGTTATATCGCCCTATTCATTATCGGCGTAGCTATTACGGCTGCCCTCATGCTAAGTCACGGGATAGTCACATAATCCTGCCATCGGTATACAACCTTGTTCTCGCTGTTTATAAGAGCAGCTATGACCTTGTATGTATGACCGGATAAAAATTTACCTGTCTGACTTTCTTGTTCCCATTCATTCTGCGCCTCCGGAAACTGCTCCGGTTTTACAGTGAATGTTCCGCTCAGCTTATCATTATCATCCGTCTCCACTGACACAAATGAGCCATGTTCATTGTATATCTCAATATTTTTCTGTGCAATATCCGGAAGTTCGTTCTTGATGTTTACCTCTATTCCGTCCTGTGATGCCGAAGCAACAGATATTTTTACACCATCGACATCCAGATTTTTATATTGGGATTCATATTGCATGAATATAAAATTTGAAGTCATTATGTAGTTGTCCCTGATACTGTTTTCAAATCCAAAGTCAGCAAAGCTGCTGTACGGCAGTTCTATACAAGAAGAACAAGCTACTGTTTCATTGTCACACTCATCCTTGACAGTAAACTCAAGTATCGCCTTCTCTATCCTCCAGTCATCTGATATAACAAAAGTAAGATCTGCTCCTCGGTGCTTTCCCGATACCGGGCTTATAAAAGATCCGTACAGCTTTTCTCTGAAATAACGCCATTCCTCACCGCTGAACTCAATGAATCGATATTTGAGCCACATTGCATTGTCTCTGATCAGTTCTGATTTCGGATCAAACGGATCCGTCAATGATCTGCCTCTGTTGTCCCCGCTTGATGCAAGCGTTGCCTTTCCCTTATTTCCGCCAATTTCTATAAGGTTCATTGGCTGTACCCAACCGTCCGTGCCTCGCACTTGATAGCGCTTAAGCGCAACATTGATATTCCCGTCATCGGTTATATCCTCATACACCCATTCCGGAACATTCTGTCCGGCTACCGACATGCTTACGCTTGTACCGTCGAGAAAATAGACCTCATTCGTGTCCCAATACTCGAATCCATCCGCACCTACCGCCGCCATTACAACGGTGCCGCAGGCTAACACTGCCGTCATGACCGCTGCCATAATAACGCCGGCAAACCGCGAAGATCTTCCTTTGCCTCGGCGGATCCTCTCGAACCGAAACCGAAGCTCCTTTCCGCTTGTGCTCATTTTTGTTGTATAAAATCTTTCAAACATACCTTTTACCTCCGTTATTTTGATTTACCCTTCCGCCAGATCCAGGATCGTCTTCATGTACTGTTTCTTTTCGCCCTCGCTCATATTTCTCACAACTGCCATATCGCATGCGACTTCGCATGACCGGTTTATATTAGCGCTCAAAAAATATGCGAACGGATCAAACCAGTGCAGCGCGTTCACGAAAAGCGCCGCCCATTTGAACAGCAGATCGCCGCTTTTATAGTGTGTGAGCTCATGCCTCAGCACCATCTTAAGCCGATCCCTGTCCGGCATTTCCCGCGGAATATAGATGACCGGAAAAAATATTCCCACAAGCATCGGTGACACCGTCTTACCCGATACTCTTATTCTTATACTCCGCTTTATACCCATTTCTTTATCTCCTCAAGCGGACCGTATGATACAAGCTCTGTGCTGCCTCGTTTACGTCTCACAAGAAAAAACGTGTAGCTCACGACCGCCGCTCCCATAAATATGACCGTTCCGGCAGCCCAGATATACGCCGCAAGATCATATATACGCACACCTCTGTTCCCGCCAAGCTCTATCTCCCTATATTCCATAGGCACATCTTCGATGACCACCGACTCCGGCGCTGCCGCTGACGTTTCCTCCTGATCCGTCACATCCTGCACTGACGGAACTTGCGGCTGCGGTGCTAATGCCGCGGTCGGGATCAGTTTCCAGAACGGCACAAGCATGAACAGCATTGCCGCAAGCCAGATATTATAATTCATCCTTGCGGTGAGCAATTTTATTGTTATCGGTCTTGCTGCCAGCAATATCAATACAGCCGCGCTGCCTACCGCGCTGAGGCACAGTATCGTCTTAAAAAGCTCAAACATCTTTACTCTCCGAATCGAGCATCTCACGAAGAGATGCAATATCCTCCTTTGTGAGTGCGTTCCTGTTATAAAGCGATGACACAAGGTTCTTTATAGACCCGTCATAAAGCCTGCCGAGCAGAGACCTCGTCTCGTCTGCACCGTAATCCTCCTTTGTGACGGCAGCATAATACATATTGTACTTGCCTTTCTTCTCGTGCGACGCAATGCCTTTATCGGAAAGCCTTGAAAGCAGCGTTGCGACGGTGTTTCTCGCCCATTTGTTCTCAGGCAGACGCTTCATTACCTCACCAAGCTCCAGCGGACGCTCCGCAGCCCAAAGCACCTGCATGACCTCATATTCCGATTCCGTTATCTTTCGTCCGGACATTTATACCACCTCCGTGTTGAATTGCGCAATCGTTATATGACTACTTTCTGTAGTCTATCTATATTATACACTACAATTCGTAGTCTGTCAATACACTTTTATTATTTATTATTAAAAAATATAACAATTATAAAATAACTTTTATAAAAAACAAAAGGTTTATAAAATGTTGCAAACAATCGAAGTTATTACACTCATTGTTGATATTTATCCTAAACCGCGGCAAAATTTTAAGCAAATTGATAAAATCGGCTGGACACAATGCCGTTCGGATGATATAATTAAATAAAACTTACTTCTTCAGTGATCGAGAGATCAGAGTTTCGCGATCCATCTGAGACAAAGGGGGCTATTATGAAAAACAAAAAGATCATTACATCATTATGCGCAGCCGCAGTATTGATATATACCGTTCCGCAGAATAGTACTTGTTCAGAAACGCTTGCAGTAGGCGATGTTACAGGCCAGACCGTTGCAACGGATATCGTAACAAACGTAAACGGAAGCTCCATCCCTGCGTATTCTACCAACGGCGAAACACTTGTGCGCATCGCCGACCTCGCCTACTATGGATTTGATGTAGAGTTCAGAAACGGTGTATCATGTGCCGACTATAATGAAAACAAAGCTGTTACACCCATAACACGAGAACAGCAGCCAGGACTGCCTATACTTTATACAGATATAGAAGTACAGATAAACGGCGTTCCAGTGCCCGGGTATAACATAGACGGATACATGGCTGTTCCGGTCGAGCGAATGTGCGAAACATATCTTCAGACGAATGCCAGAGATATATACTCTCCATATGATATAAATTACATATGGAGCGAGCATGAAAAGGCTCTCTATATAGATGTTTCATCGGATCGTGTTCCATATCAGGATCTGATGCTGCGGCTCCTTAGCGCGGCAAAGATGGACAGAGGAAGCGATTTTTACGATCACTATGTAAGAGACACCGAACGGGAATTATCGGATATCTATGATCAAAAATTTTCAGATATAGCAGATACAGATCTTGAAGACAATATCTATCTGCTGTCCAAAGCTGATCTTATAGATATAAATTCCTACGAGGACGGGGATTTGATACATCCATACAGAGGAAGCACTATGACGGACGCCGCATTCCTTATTTCACGCATATTGGGCTGTCCAGTGAGTCATCAGGATGTGATCGAGTATTTCCAGAGTTTATATACGGATGATGCCGGCTCGATAGCAGGTCAGAATATAAAAATAGAACCGGATTACAGAAACAGCGAAATAAACGCTTCCGATGCGGCATTTATACCGACATGGGCAAGACCGTATTTTGCATATCTTTTAGATATAGGGGTGTTTAAAACAGATGGAGCCAATTGCATAAATCCAAATGAGTTCCTTACGGCAGAATCCGAGGAGGCTCTTATAGGATCCATGCTCAGCTATATGGAACACGGTGTTACAGATATGGATATAGATTTTATGTTGTATCCACTTTATTACAACACCGGAGATCCAATAACAAAAACTCCTCACAAACTAACGTCTCCGGCTCAAATAATCGATAACATATTATATATACCTTGGTATTCGATATTCAACAGCTCGTATGCAGCGGATATACAAAATGCCGGAGATATCCCATATTGCGCGGCTCATAAATTCATAGCCGGAACGGAAAACATAAAATTATTCAACAACTGTCTGACAACCATATTCAACGATCAGTACACATATATAGGCGGCTTCGGATATGTATTCAATGTTTTCCCCGGTATGGATGGCTATATCTATCAAATGTCAAATCAAGCGCGCGGAGGGAATTACGTTCCGTACTTTATAAAGACGGAATATCCCATACTAAAGCTATATGGCGAGCCGATGCTGCCGATATACGACTATAGCACAAAACAAAATCTGACCGAGACTCCCGCTGAGGATCCGGATAATATCCTTAAACTGAATACCGGTCTGTCCATCAACTTTGATCCTATGACCGATATAATACAGATGCGCTATTGCGAAAGTCAATTCAACGGAAGCTGAGCAGCCTCTTCACTGATCG
Organism: uncultured Clostridia bacterium; assembly: GCA_904395315.1. Taxonomy (GTDB): domain Bacteria; phylum Bacillota; class Clostridia; order UBA1381; family UBA1381; genus Ornithomonoglobus. The sequence continues at coordinate 2,761 of CAJFNT010000051.1, read as the reverse complement.
GCCGTATTTTGACCATCCGATGATGGTATAAAGCCGCTTTATAAACATCATTTTCATTTATTGTGATCGGTTTATAGCAGAAAAACAGTAATCAAAAAGGAAGCCCGTATGTATTGAGAGCTTCCTTTTTGTGTTTGTATCTGATTTTGTTTATCTATTCATGTAAAACGCCTTATATGCCTTATACGCCATATACACATCGCTCTTTGCCACTACCTCGAACGGAGAATGCATCGAAAGCACCGGGACTCCGCAGTCTATCACATTCATATTGAGATTTGCGACATACTGCGCTATCGTTCCGCCCCCGCCCTGATCCACTTTTCCAAGCTCGCCGGTCTGCCAGATAACATTATTACTGTCCATTATGTTGCCTATCTCGTATACGAACTCAGCGTTGGCATCGGATGAGTCATACTTTCCTCTCGCGCCGGTGTACTTCATGATCGCGACACCGTAACCCGCATACGATGAATTGCGCTCCTCGGAAACGCTCAGATAATTCGGATCGACAGCCGCGGAAACATCAGATGACATGCAAGCCGAATTCTCGATCACACGGTTGAGCTGCGTCACAGTGCATGTTCCGATCGTTTTCTCGATCATTTCGGCGATCGCCATCATCATAAACGCGCTCTGCGCTCCGGTATTGCCCATTGAACCGATCTCTTCTTTATCGACAAGGATAGCCGCGGCAGTACGTTTTGGGCTGTCTATATCGATTATACCGCGAAGCGTTGTATACGCGCATACTCTGTCATCATGACCATAGGAACCTACAAAGCTCTCATCAAAGCCGACATTTCTCGCCTTCTGCGCCGGAACTATCTCGAATTCAGCACTCTGGAAACTCTTTTCCGTTATATCATAGCGCTCATTCAAAAGCTTGAGTATCGCAAACTTGACCTTCTCTTTTACATCCTTGGCCTCAACAGGCATGCCGCCGATAAGAACATTCATGTTTTCCGCTTCTATCCCCTCTGTCATCTTCTTTGACATCTGGTCTTTTGCAAGATGCGGAAGAAGATCCGTTATAACGAATACAGGATCCTCGTCCTTTTCGCCTATGCATATATTTATTTTTTCTCCCTTGCTGTTGAAGATGACGCCGTGAATCGCAAGCGGCAGAGTCGGCCACTGATATTTTTTAAGTCCGCCGTAATAGTGTGTCTTTAGAAGCGCCATATCTGTGCTCTCATAGAGCGGGTTCTGCTTGAGATCGAGTCTCGGCGAATCTATATGCGCGCCGACTATATTTATACCGTCAAGTATGTCTTCACTGCCTATTACAGCCATAAAGATATTCTTCTCTCGATTTATCTTATATACCTTATCTCCCGGTACGAGCTTTGATACCTCATTCATATTTTTGAATCCTGCGGCACGAGCTGCCTTTTCCGCCTCGCACACACATTCACGCTCAGTTTTTCCGTTATCGAGAAACTGCATGTAATCGGAACAAAGCTCCTTCATCTCGCCAAGTTCATTTTCGTCCATGGCAAGATAAGCATTTTTTTTCTCATACGATAAGCTTTCAAAAAGCTCCTTGTCAGTCATTTTATTTACCCTCTTTCATAGATACATTATAGGCAATCACGAAACATCGGTTTTGCGATCATCTATAGATACATCACTGCGAACCACTGTTCCGCAATTGATTGATACTGATTACATCATACCACATTTTTATGTTTATTTCAAGTATGCCGCTCGCTTTTATTCAATATTCATATCAAACACATTCATGAAGTTACTATTGTTTGCAATTTTTACAAAGTTAAAATATTTTGATTATTTCCTTGATAATAGCTCGCGCATGTGTTATAATATTATCATGAAAACAGAATTTATAGATAATGACATACATATAACAGAACAGGATGATTTCATTCTGCAGCATATATTCGACTGCGGTCAATGTTTCCGATTCGATCCGGACGGCGATAACTCGTATATAGGTACGGCATTCGGCAAAACAGTTAAGATCTCAGCCGAAAATGGCAGGATAATACTGCATGATACGTCCATGGAAGACTTTAAAAATATATGGTATGATTATCTCGACCTCGGACGCGATTATTCTGCGATCAAGCGAAAACTCACCGAGGGAGGCGATCCCGTTATGGAGGAGGCCGTAAAATACGGGAGCGGGATACGTATCCTTAACCAGGAGCTTTGGGAAACGGTCATCTCGTTCATAATCTCGGCGAGCAATAACATACCAAGGATAAAAAAGATAATCGGGCTGTTATGCTCAAATTTCGGCGAGCCGCACACATACCGCGGCAAGATATACTATTCGTTCCCTTCGCCGGAGCGCATAGCCGGATTGTCACTCGAGGATCTGGGCGTTATACGCGCTGGATTCAGAGATAAATATATTCTTGACTGCGCTAAAAAAGTCGTTTCCGGTGAGATCGATCTCGCCGCTATAAGCAGTATGTCCACACCTGACGCAAAAAAAGCTCTTATGAAGATATGGGGGATCGGCAATAAGGTATCAGATTGTATCCTGCTGTTCGGACTCGGAAGATGCGATTCATTCCCTGTTGATGTATGGATCAAAAGGATAATGGAATACTGTTATTTTGACAACACTCCGCAGAGCATAAAAACAATATCCGAATTTGCAGAAAATAAATTCGGCGAGCTCGGCGGTATGGCTCAGCAGTATCTGTTCTTCTATGCCCGCGAATGCCGCATAGGAGTAGAATAACGGTGACTGATATGGATATCAACGAAATATGTCATTTTATATATG
>CAJFNT010000050.1 GCA_904395315.1 uncultured Clostridia bacterium | reverse complement strand
TACATATTTGCCTCATATATCCCTATTTTTTCTCCAAGACGTGTATTCATCACACCTTGTACACTCATCGCCGCTCCGGAAATTATCGCAAATATAAATCCCATCATATTATGTGTCACCTCTAAAAAAAATAATCCCGCGTAATTTCTACGCAGGATTATTATAACCTTATTTCTTTTTTATTATCACATCTCGCCGAGAACAGCCTTTAAACAGTTCGGCTTTTTGAAGTCCTTCGTTCCCGTGCCTATACCTATTTTTATTATCTTCATTTCAGGACAGGGAAGATATTCAGTAACGAAATGCTTTATCAGCGCCGCGCCCGTAGGTGTGCAAAGCTCTCCCTCCTCATCTCCACTGTTTGTTGATATGTCCCTTACGATATACGCTGTGGCAGGAGCAGGGACAGGTAATATTCCATGTGCGCATTTTACATATCCAGTGCCGAGACTTACAGGAGACGCTTTTATAGCATCCGGTTTTATTTCATCTATCAACATACAGACGCCTACAACATCGGCAACAGCATCCATCGTTCCGACTTCATGAAAATGTACCGCTCCGACATCACATCCGTGCGCATGTCCCTCCGCCTCAGCTATGATCCTATATACTTCAGTGGCATTTTTCTTCACGCTCTCACTAATATCAAGACCATTTATTATTTCTTCGATATCCGAGAGTTTCGTGTGATGATGTTCATGATGCCCATGCTCATGGTGATCCTCGTGTTCAAGATCATGTTCATAATGATGCTTGTGGTGACACTCAACATGATGATCCTCAGTATTTTCCTCTTCACCGTTAACAAATATATCGATATGTGTCCCATTTATTCCGCATTTTTCATCATCACGTATCTTCGCCGTCACTCCCGGTATTTTTAAAGAGTTGATTTTTTCTTTTAATGTCCCTCTGTCTGGGATAAGTTCTGAAAGCGCGGCCATCAGCATATCTCCCGCCGCGCCCATTGAGCAGTCTAAATATAAAACCTTCATAATTAAATACTACCTTTCTCTTTATTTTCCCTTTCCTTAAGATCAAGCGCGATACTGTCGAAATATCGTGACAGCATCCCGCATATCTTTCTTCTCTCTTCAAACGCTTTTTTCATATCCTTGGCCCTGAATTGAATCAATGCGTTATTTCCGTACACTCTGACCCTTAGATCCGAAAACCCCATATCAAAAAGTTTTTTCTCGGCTGCTTCTATCTTTGAAAGCTTTTCATGTGTTATTTGCTCACAATTCATCACTCTGGTCGCGAGACATGAATACGATGGCTTATCCCATGTGAACAATCCCGCTTCTTTTGACAATCTGCGCACATCCGTTTTTGTGAGTCCACACTCCCGAAGAGGGGAGAGGACTGACAGTTCTTTTATAGCCGACATACCGGGACGATCTCCCACGTCATCTGAGGCGTTTGTTCCCTCCATAAGTATTTTATATCCGTCATCAGCGGCATGCTTTTTTATTTCGCCAAGTATCATTCTCTTACAGAAATAGCATCTGTTTATAGGATTTGAAACTATTTCATTATTTGCGAATATATCTATATCTATCGTCTTGATTTTTATACCGAGCTCATCCGCCAGCCGCGCCGCGTCTTTATATTCAAATTCGGGCTGAAAAGCAGTCCTTACATAGTAAGCCGTAACATCTGATCCGTTTTTCTTAGCGGAATATAACAGATACGATGAGTCGACTCCGCCGGAAAAAGCTATTGCAGCTCTTGTTTCACTGTTCAAAAAATCCTTTAAGTTCAATCAAACACCCTCTACACAAATCAAGGATGCGGCAAATCATGCCGCATCCCCCTTTATCATTAATTCTTTTATTCTGCAGTACTGTCTGCCAATTTATTTTCTGATGCGGACTTCGATGTATCCTCATCTGTTTCAGAAACGATACTATACTCCACAGACGCCTTAGGCTCTCTTTTCTCATCAAGTACCTTTGATAGAACATCAAGCATCTTCTGTTTTGTAGCCTCACGAGCACAAGCTGTCTTTTCATCAGCAGTCGCGCTCTCCTTCGCCATCATATCATTGAGAACATTCAATTGTTTCTCAACTATATCAAGCTCTCTGTTTCTCATCTGCATTGTTGTAAGCGAATCTACCATATTCATGCCGATCTTATCTGCATTCGGGATAGAACTGAATTTCTCCTGTAATTTTGAAAACTGGTTGTCTATTACGTCATATATTTTATCAGGCATTTTATTTTCCTCCGTATTATGGGCGCATAGACATACTTTATCTTTATCTATCCAATGCGCCCTCCCTTTCTTTACAAGTCCCGAGGCACGCTTTGGATACGTGCTTCCTACAATTATTCCGTTTTCATCGACTACAGTAATGTTTTTTGTCATGGGTGTCATCCCCTCCTGTGTCTTATATTCTGTTTTTTGTTATGGGTGCCATCCCCTTATATTTCTATTCTACCATATCATACGTAAATTTGCAACTACTTTTTATAATAATTGATAAAAAAACAAGTTGATTGATTATTTTATTTCTGTAAATATTTTACTTTTATATTATTTTCTGTTTTTATTACGGTATTTTTTTTCACGAGGATCCCTGCCGTATCTATTTGTCCCTCTGTCACCCCTTCCAAGAAAAAAGAAAAGGGAAACCAGCGTTCCTATTCCTGGAACTAAATTCAAAAGCACCCATAGACCTGTTCTTCCAAGATCATGCCATCTTCTCGACATTACCGCTAAAGACGGAACAATTGTCAGCGCCGCATATATGATCACAAGATAAGTTAGAACAGTATGTAAAGTTCCTGTCTGAAAGCTCGCATGTAATATAAGTATTATAAGCAATATAATAATATTAATTACACTGAACCCCCAAAATTCTCTGCGCGGTGCGCGTCCTTTAAAAACAGCGTATTTAGACAAACATTTTAGATACGACATGATATTAATTTTTCCTTTCCATTATTGTATTTAAAAGTTACGTGCAAACAAATGCTTCTTACTCAGTTTATTATACCATTAAAAATCTGCTGTGTCAACCTTTGTTAATAAAGTTGAATCTATCACATTAATGATCAATCAGTCGCTTAATTTTGGACACAGAACGAAACGCATCTGACGGTTATATACTCCCGAGAGATGCGTTTTGGTCGTAATTAACTGGATTTACAGAGTTATTCAGCGATCTGTTCCGAAAGTGATAATTAAAATATATTTCTATATCTGACCATCATATACTCATGACAGAAATGACTCCGGTCGCGGCTATCCCCGCCGCCAATATGCTTACGCCTATCCCTGCCACTACTCCGGCATTCTTGAAGCTATATATTGAAAACGATACTATTCTCAAAAAAACGCAGAATAATATGAAAATATATATTGCTGTTAAATACACACTATCAGCCCCTTTCGATTTGTATGATATTAATTATAATACGTCATACCCGTTCTCCGCATTTTAATTTCAGTATTAATATTAAATTTCCACTCTTCCGGCTTAAATGTTTCACAATATTTATCATATTCATCTATCGTTAAAAATTTGCTCTTTATTCTGCCTTTTATCCCAAGCGGATCGGAACCCATCTCATTATACAAAACTCGCGCAAATTCTTCTGCCCGTTCATCAGTCATTCTTGCGGCTTTCTTTTCTATATCTTCTATTGAATTTTCAGCTTTGTATTCTTCAGAAACAGACTGCAATTCACATTGAAGCTTTATATTGATATCAACTGTTTTATCTTCAATATTGGTCTTATAATCCGGCTTCACTCGCTCTTCCAGCCTCACCGTTATGGGGGTCTCTGGTGTACTGTCAGCGTAAAAGGTTATATAATCATCTCTGAATCTTCCTATTAATATGTTATACATTTCAGCTTCTGTGCTTCCAAGCTTTCCGACGAATTTATCACCATTGAAAACAGCCATTCCCATCGCTTCACTTTTATTTGTTATTTTCACGCCGGTCTCACCCGCCAATCTATCCCTTGTTCCGCTTTCAAACCCCGAATCATTTTTCTTTGCCTCATCCTGACTTTTATTTTCTATGCTTTTATCTTCCTCGCTTTCGCTTTTTCCGCCGCTCTCATTTGTCGTTTTTGATTCTTCCTCAGCCTCCGCAACTCCGGCAAGCGGCAGCACACAATCTTCCTTGCCTGATACACAAGAAAAGTAAAACTCCTGTGCCGTATTCTGCGGTATGCTGCTTTCACTGTTGTTTTCATATGTCAGCTGATAATACTTAGATGGGTTAAGTTCTATAGTTGGCTTGACCTCTTCGAGATATTCTCCCGCATTTTCCGCTATTGCTATATATACACCCGGCCGTATCTCATCATTTCTTGAGAGTGTATCATTTAGTCCGCTCAATCCATCTCCGGCTATTTCTTCTGAAACTACTATTATTTTTGCATGTGACATAGTAAATTGTTTTGAAATTATTGAATTTGCACTATTTATCGCAGAATAGAGAGTAGGCGACTCAACTGATATATTTTCAACTATCTCGCCACCAGATCCGCCTTCTTCGGATGAGCCGCCGCTTATTTTATTTGGTTTTGCAAATTGTATAGTATATATATATCCTGACTCTGCCTTATCTATTCCTAATGCTGTTATATATGCGATATCATTTGGTTCTTCTCCCACGCACGAAGTCAGAAGCAAAGCCAACGGTGCGATCAAAAGTAGTTTAAGTTTGTTCATATCTCAATGCCTTTCAATTAAATTTGTCAGTGACATACCTTATAAAATGTTTCACGTGAAACATTTTATTTTTTCCTTTTTCGTTTCACAGTGTCAATTATCCCAAATATTATCGGCAATAAAAACACAGGAATATATGTCCACCTTGTGATTACGGTTTCCCATTCAGCCGTGGCACCGAGTGAACGTGGGAATACCGATGCCCCTATCAGCAATATTGAAATTGCGCAAAGCACTATTTTTGAAGATCTTATCCTAAATCCCTTTTCCCAGACTTCAGTAAGAACTGCGAAATATACAGAACCATACAGCAAAATAGAAATAGTCCAAATAAATTGAAAAACAGCTTCGAATCTTGAAAAAAAATTACTTAAATATATCATTCTTTCAAGCTGATAAACCGGAATCAGAAAATTTTCGGATGCAGGATATACATATGAAAGGCAATAAGCTGCGGTTATAAGAACCGCGCAGAGCCCACCGATCACTATCGACTTAGTTCCTGCTCGCTTATAATTATCAAGTGACTTTGTATGAGATATAAGCATATTTAAAAGCAGTATATCAGAAAAAACCGACAATCCGGATATCCCTTCAATAAAAATATTAAAAACGCCTTTTCCCAGGATAGGCATTATAGATTCTATATTAAACCCGGGTATCAAAAGTAAAATAAATATTCCAAATATAATTCCAGCTACAGGTACAAATATTTCATGCACTCGCCCTATTGAATCTATTCCGCACATTGCACCCAAAACAAGAGCGGCAACAAATACTATGCCTATCACTTCCTCATAGGTGTTCTGTAATAGAACAAGTTTTATTATTTCAGGGAAAATACGAATCAGGCCAACAATATTGATACTCATCACAGCAAATATAAGCACGCATACTGATATTCTAAGTACGTTCCCGCCAATATCTTCAGCAACATCAATCAAATTTTTATTTGAATTATAAACGAGACGTATAGCTCCGAATATCATTACAGCAAGTGCGGTACAGTAGATCATATTTATCCATGCCGCATTACCGCACATCATTACCAAAACACGCGGATATGTCAGAAGCATTTTTACAGCTATTGTATTTATAGATATTGTTGTAAGCTGCTTTTGTGTAAGCATGATATTCCTCCAATTAAAATGTGACACAAACTTAATTATGTCGTCACATAATTATTTTAATAATTGATCATTTGCCGCGCCTGTTTCTCAGAAACCAGCCTCTGCTGATCACAGGTTCAGTGTTCTTATCCTTAGTCTTGAGATGTTCCGGACGCTTCTCACGCTGCCAAACACTGTTCATAAAAATTGCCGACTCCATTGATCTGTTTTTAATATGCAAAGCGGGTGAGAGAAACGGAATACCAAAACTCTTTATCGAGCCAAGATACAAACTGTAAAGAACGATCCCGACAGCAATTCCGAAAAAGCCCATAGTTGCTGCAAGAAATATAAATGCTATTCTCAATACTCTGTAAGTCCATCCAAGTGAATAGTCTGCGGTCGAAAAAGATCCAATACCGGTTATAGCAATAATAATTATCATTATAGGACTGACTATTTTTGCACTCACAGCAGCTTGTCCCAATATAAGTCCGCCTACTATCCCAAGTGTCGAACCAATGGGCGAGGGCATTCTTATACCTGCCTCACGTATCAACTCAAATGAGATATCCATCAATAACAATTCTATGAGGCTGGGGAACGGAACATTTTCCCGTGAAGCGCTTATTGAATATAACAGATACGTCGGTATGATCTCCTGATGAAAAAGAGTTATCGCAAGATAAAGCGCAGGCAGCAGCAACGATAAGAACATCCCTATAAGACGAATCAGCCTTGACATTATTGCAAACGGAACACTTAAATATTCATCCGATACCGAATGCATCATTTCAAACGCGTTTGAAGGAAGTATAAGTGATCTCGGTGAGCCATTCAATATCGCAACACATCGTCCTTGAGTAAGAGCGCGCGCCGCTCGATCCGGACGCTCCGTAGCAATTGTCTGCGGGGCTATCAGGCTTGACTTATCCTCAATAAACATTTCAAGCTCCTCTATACCTATCACATAGTCCACAGATATATTGTCTATTCTTCTCTTTACCTCCTTAACAAGCTTATCATTTGCCACCCCGTCTATATATAAAAGTACCCCCCGTGTTCTTGATACTTTTCCAACGGTTATAGCAAGCGCGACAAGTTTTTCGGTCTTGACTATTTTTCTTACAAGCGCCGTATTAGTTCTCAGCATTTCCGAGAATGCCTCCTGCGGACCGTATATCGACTGCTCATTCTCTGATTTTCCTATGCTCCTATGTTCCCAGCCTCTCACATCAAAAAGATACGCAGTTTCGATCCCATCTATAAAAAGTGCGCACGAACCGAAATTTATGTCATCAGCTATAACATCCAGATCATTCGTTTGACGCATCTGTGCATGAGTAGTAAATCTCTCAGACATTTCAGATTCTATATAATCATCCTTAATATACGGCAGCTCCAAAAGTGACTTGATTATATTATTATCAACATAAGCCGTTGTCACCATTCCCTCAATAAACATCACAAACGCAGTGCGGTTTCCCTTCATTATAATACGCCGCATAACTATATCATTATTATCGGGGACCTTATATCTCTTCTGCATATATGAATAATTTTTTTCTACATCCTTATCAACATATTCTTTCTTTACCGTTTTTTCTTCTCTTATGTCAAATTCTATATCATTATATTCATTTACCTCAAATTTTTCCTGCTCCGCGGCAGTATCATAAACAAATACTTTTTTCAGTATATTTTTGATCATTATTATCACATCCTTTGCACATAATATCGTCTTTAAACATATTATAATTCTTTATATATAAAAATATTCACTGATTGTAATAATTACTAAGGTATCTGAATATATTTTTTCTGAGATGTCATTTCAAAAAATCCATTATTTTAACTCAAATTTTCAAAAAAAATTAAAAATGTTTCACGTGAAACATTTACAAATAAAAAATTTGTGATATAATATAATAGTGATGTAAAATATCACACACTTCTAACGAAAGGTATTATAATAAGGATGGGAAAAGTAATTGCAGTTACCAATCAAAAGGGAGGAGTAGGCAAAACAACAACTTCAGTAAATCTCTCATCGTGTCTTGCATACGAAGGAAAACGAACTCTTCTCGTAGACTGTGATCCCCAAAGCAACAGTACAAGCGGTCTTGGTTACGAGAGAGGAGATTATGAACTGTCTGTATACGATTGCCTTGTAGATCCTAAAAAGACAAAAGACGCGATAATCAAAACGAAATATGTAGATCTATACTTGCTTCCTTCATCATCTGATCTGTCAGCAGCCGAAATTGAGCTTGCATTTGAAGACAACAGAGAAAGCTTTCTAAAAAATGCTTTGGATACTATAAAGGGCAATTTCGACTACATAGTAATCGACGCTCCTCCTGCTCTCGGGATGATCACTATCAATATAATGACGGCTTGCGACAGCGTATTGATACCCATACAATGCGAATACTACGCCCTTGAAGGATTATCCCAGCTTATAAATACGATCAGAAAAATAAAAAAAAGCTATAACAAAAAGATCGAGATCGAGGGAGTTCTCGGAACAATGTATGACGGACGCACTAATCTTTCAATACAAGTGCTTGATGAGGTGAAAAAGTTTTTTCCGGATCTTGTCTATAAGTCTATCATTCCGAGGAATGTCCGTCTCTCGGAAGCGCCGAGTTTCGGAGAGCCTATAATAAAATATGACCGAACGTCAAAAGGAGCAGACGCTTATATAAGCTTAGCAAAAGAAATAATAAATAAAAATTCATAATATATAAGAACATATACACGCCACTGTTAAGGAGGTGATCATATGCAAAAAATAGGTCTTGGAAGGGGACTCAATTCTCTTTTTGACGAACAGGTGACCGAAGATGAAAATGACAACATCGTAGAGCTTCGTATCAATTTGGTAGAACCAAACAAAGATCAGCCCAGAAAAAAATTTGACAAGGACAAACTTGACGCTCTGGCTGAATCTATAAAAGAAAACGGAGTTATACAGCCAATAATTGTTGTAAAAAGCGGTGATATGTATAAAATAGTCGCAGGTGAGCGAAGATGGCGCGCCGCAAAAAAGGCAGGACTTTCAGAAATACCTGCTGTCGTGAGGAACTATTCAGAAAGCGAGATAGCTCAAATAGCCCTCATAGAAAATCTTCAGCGTGAAAATCTAAATCCAATTGAAGAAGCAATAGGTTACAAAACACTCATAGACAAATTCAATATGACTCAAGAAAGCGTCAGCAGCAAGCTCGGCAGATCAAGAAGCGCTATAGCAAATTCAATAAGACTTCTTTCACTGGACGAGCCTATTCAAGCGAAGCTGATAACAGGTGAGATATCAAGCGGACACGCGCGCGCTTTGCTATCTGTAGAAGATCCCAAAATCCGCATGACTTTGCTTGACAGTATATTGGAAAAGTCTCTAAATGTTCGTCAAACAGAAGCGCTTGCAAAACATCTTCAAAACGTAAAACCCAAAAAAGAAAAAGAACATGATGACGAACAAGTATTGGCTGAAATAGAAGCTACCGAAAACCGTCTTTCATCTCGTTTTGGCACAAAAGTAAAACTTACTCACAATTCAAAGCGGGGTAAAATAGAAATAGAATACTATGGAAGCGAGGATCTTGAAAGACTTCTTCAGCTTTTAATGCAATAAAATCTTCAATAAAATAAAAGCAATAAGAAAGGTAAAATACAATGGATCAAATTTATATCATAGCCATAGCTGTTCTGGTGGTCCTGGTTATTGTCTCAATAATAATAGGACTTGTAAACAGTTCAAAGATCAACTCTGTGCTTGATTATTCCGAGGACGGAGACTTGGTCGGAAATTTAGAAAAATATTATAATAACATCCGTGAACTGCAAAAGAAGCTTAAAATGACGCAGCCGGGCGCAATGTCAGATCGTATCGCTGCGTGTGAGAAAAAAAATAATCTTTCTCTTTCAAAAATATCTATTGTGAACTTTGACGCGTTTGATGAAGTTCACGGAAAGCAAAGTTTCGCTCTTGCTGTTTTAAATCAATATAATGACGGATTTATTATAACGTCAATATACGGCAGCAGTTCATCGAATACATATGTGCGTTCGATAAGAGACGGTAAGGCTGATGTAAAACTTCTCGATGAAGAAAATGACGCGCTGACAAAAGCTATGTCAGTAAATGTGAATTAATTAACGAAAGCAAGGCGAAGCATATGGATAAAAAAGAAAAAAGACAAAATAACTCTATGTTTATATATACTGCTCTGATATTTGTTGTAGCGCTTATTCTGATCATTTTGGCATTTTTCGGGCAGACCAATCTTACAAATCTGAGAAAAGCCGCGGAAGATGTCCCTGCTTCAGAAGCGCCTTCAGAAACAGTATCTGAAACAGCTGCGCCGCAGCCGACATCGACAGCAGTAGAAGAACTTGCTATTCTTACAAACACTGTATCAAATCTCAGAGCTGAAAATGACAGTTTGCAAAAGACTATAGACACATATGAAAATCTGCTCTCAGCTAACGGATATATTTCCGTCGGAAATACCGATATGGCTCAGGAGATATTGAATACAATAGACAGAAACGCTCTTTCTGATGATCAAAAAATACTATTTGATCAAATTTCAAATACAATAAACGAAGGAAAGGAACAATAAAATGTTAGACATTAAAATTTTAAGAAACGATCCTGACAGGATCAGAGAGGCACTGAAAAAAAGAGAAAATGATCTGGATATAACTCCCGCTATTGAGCTTGACAAACAGCGTCGAGAGATATTGACAGAAGTAGAAAAGAAAAAAGCCACACAAAATGAGATCAGCAAAAAGATCCCGGCAATGAAAAAGAACGGAGAAGACACATCATCGATCTTTAAAGAGATGAAAGAGCTTTCTAACGAAATAAAAGCTGATGATGAAAAAGTTAGAGATATCGACGCAAAACTGCGTGACTTTATGCTGCGTATCCCCAATATCCCCAACGATGACTGTCCTATAGGAAAAGATGACAGTTTTAACCGTGAAATGAGAAAGAACGGCACTCCAAGAGAGTTTACATTTGAGCCCAAGGCTCATTGGGATATAGGAACAGATCTCGATATTCTCGATTTTGAACGCGGAACTAAAGTTGCCGGAACAAGATTTACATTTTACAAAGGGCTCGGCGCAAGACTTGAACGTTCAGTTATCCAGTATTTCTTAAACACTCATACAAGCAGGGGATATACCGAGATCTTTCCGCCATATATGGTAAACAGAGAGTCAATGACAGGCACCGGCCAGCTTCCGAAATTTGAAGAGGACGCATTCAAAGTGGTAAACAACGGTTTCTTCCTCATACCGACTGCAGAAGTGCCGGTAACCAATCTTCATAGGGATGAAATACTCGATGGATCAAAGCTCCCTATAAAATACTGTGCTTATTCGGCATGCTTCAGAGCCGAGGCAGGCAGTGCCGGAAGAGATACAAGAGGTATTATCAGACAACATCAATTTAATAAAGTAGAAATGGTTAAATTCGTAAAACCTCAGGATAGTTATAATGAGCTTGAAAAACTTACAAATGATGCTGAAATACTTCTTCAAGGACTTGGTCTTCCATACAGAGTCGTATGTCTTTCAACAGGAGATCTTGGATTCTCATCCGCAAAAACATATGATGTAGAAGTCTGGATGCCTTCATACAACAGATATGTAGAAATATCTTCATGCTCAAACTTTGAAGATTATCAGGCGCGCCGCGCAAATATAAGATATAAGGAAACTCCAAAAGATAAGGCTCAATTTGTTCACACATTAAATGGATCAGGTCTTGCTGTGGGAAGAACTGTAGCCGCTATCCTTGAAAATTATCAAAATGAGGACGGAACAGTCACAGTGCCTGATGCGCTTGTAAAATACATGGATACAGATATTATAAAATAATCAATATAAATAAAAACAACGGCAAGAAAATAATCCGCCGTTGTTTTTTTTATTCTAAAGACTCCTATGTTTTACCATATATTCAGTAAGTTCTTTATTATTATTTGTTGCCTTCAAAAGCTGTAAAATCTTTGTATATTGCTCATGTCCTCCCTTTGAAAGCTCATGTCTTATAATAAGATTTGTTTTCATCTCATCAGGCGTCAAAAGATTCTCTTCACGTCTTGTCCCTGATTTCAAAATGTCTATTGCCGGAAAAATACGCTTTTCCTGAAGATATCTGTCGAGCTTTAACTCCATATTACCCGTTCCCTTGAATTCTTCAAAAATAACGTCATCCATCCTGCTTCCTGTCTCGACAAGAGCTGTCGCTATTATTGTAAGACTTCCCCCGCCTTCTATTTTTCTTGCCGCTCCAAAAAATTTCTTTGGCTTATGAAGAGCAGCCGGCTCCAAACCGCCTGAAAGCGTTCGTCCTGTCGGTGTTTCAACAAGGTTATACGCTCTTACAAGACGCGTTATTGAGTCAAGCAATATTACAACATCCTTGTTTTGTTCAACAAGTCTGCATGCTCGTTCAAGTGTCATTTCAGAAAGGCGACAATGATTCTCAGGAAGCTGATCAAATGTTGAATATATAACATCACAGTCTATGGATTTTCTTATATCTGTAACTTCCTCTGGACGTTCATCTATCAGAAGTATTATAAGCTTTACATCCGGACTATTTTTTCTTACAGCGTTCGCAATGTCCTTGATAATAGTGGTTTTACCGGCTTTCGGAGGCGCAACTATCATTCCTCTCTGCCCTTTGCCAATAGGTGATACTATATCGATAAGTCTTGTTGAAAACACATTTTTTTCAGTCTCAAGCTTGATTTTTTCTATTGGGAATACCGGAGTTAATTTTTCAAACGGTCTTCTCCTAAGAGCTACATCTATTGTATCTCCGTTTATAAGTTTGACAAAAAGCAACGGCGATGATTTATCCTCATCTTCAATCATTCTACAGTCTCCGGTTATCTCATCCCCTGTTTTAAGATTAAATCTTCTTATCTGAGCCGGAGATACGTATATATCATTATTTGTAGATGCAAAATTATCAAATCTTAAAAAACCGTATCCATCAGCTTTCACATCCAAGACACCGCAAACCTCTGTAACATCTGCCGGTCTTTCCCTTTTCTTTGTCTGATTGTAAACGTGATGATGGTTGTCCTCTCTCCGTTCCTTATACTTTATTATGCTTTCATCTTTTTCTTCATTCTGATCAATTAGATTCTCATATTCAGTCACAGCTGATTCTGTCTCTTCATCCGATTTTATTTCCTTATTATCAGATACTTCATTATTTTTTTGCGATTGCTTCTCTGCAGCAATAATAGCATTTATCATTTCAAGCTTTTTCATTGATGACAGTCTTTTTATATTAAGTGCTACCGCAATAGTTTTTAGCTCGTCTTTAGTCTTTTTACTAAGTTCTTCAACTTTAAACATCTGATGATCCTTTCTGCAAAATAGTTAAAATAATATAGATTTACAATTGCAAATATACTTGATTGAATAGGAACAGCTTCTTTATCATATTATGATATACAATGTATTTACGCTTATGAATATATTCAATAGTAGGTGAGATTATGCAATAAAATGCTAATAAAAATATTTTTGTCAATTGAACACCATTCAAAAGAGATCAGTATTCAATTCAGTCCGAAAAAAACAGACCCTAACTTGTAAAGTACATATTTGTTTTTGATAAGACAAATAGTCTCTCAAAAAATCGAATTATCCCATATCTAAACACAATGATAATTCCGATAATAAACAAAATAATACCTAAAAATAAATCAAATCTATTTTTCAACCCAGAAAAATTTTTTTACATTTCCACGGCGGCTTGGAAATGAATACCTACACAATAATATCTGTTATACATTCAAAACAAATTTTATCATCAACTTTTGTATATTATATAACATTTTAATTCAAATGTCAATCAGTAAACAGAAAAAATATCCGTTTCAGTTGAATAAATCAGTTTGATTTCACTATTTTTAAACAATTGTCCAAAAATATCCATAACAAAACGTTCAGTAGGATAGTGTCCTGCGTCAATAATACATATCCCTCTTTCTACACTGTCTATAGCAATATGATACTTCATATCCGCTGTCACCATAACATCAGCTCCCATCGCCGCCGCAACAGGTATCAGATCAGAACACGCTCCAGAACCTACCGCAACTGTGCTTATCATAGTGTTCGCATTACCACTGACTCTTACAAAAGGAGTATCAAGAGCCTTTTTTACAATTGATGCAAAATCGGAAAGTGCCACAGTATTTTTAATTCTTCCTATTCTTCCTAATCCGCATCCTTCAAAGTCATTGTTTCTTTCAAGTATATCCATCACCTCTATACCTAATTTTTCAGCCAATATATCGTTTAACCCCCCCTTTGCGGTATCCATTGTCGTATGCGCTGCATACAGTGCTATATCGTTCTTTACGAGCTCTGATATAACATATCCTGAAGGGGTATTGTAATCAACGCTTTTTATACCGCCAAACATTATAGGGTGATGTGATATTATCATATCTGCGCCATTTTTTACAGCCTCATTTACTGTATATATATTAGTATCAAGAGTAAGATATATTTTTTTTACATCCTTATTTTTATCTCCGCAAAGAAATCCGGAGTTATCCCAGCTATACGCCAGCCCTATAGGCGCCATATCCTCAATCTTTTTAATAACATCTCTAATTAGCATATTTTTCAAGCTCCTTTAACTCTTTATAAGATTGTCTATAATACTCAAGTTTACCATCATCCGCGTTTTCCGCTTTCTCTAATCCTTTTATTATCTTAGTAAATTCTCGCCTCTTTTTTTTAAACAAAGCTCCGAAATTTTTGTTTTTATAAAGCATCGGTGGAATATGATAATCTATATCCCTTTCAAATTTATCCTGAACTCCCTCGATCACAATCATAATATTATAAACATGATACTCTTCACATTCAATATCCTCACTCAATACAGTAAATCCGTTTGATATAAGCCATTTTCTCAGTTCATATTGAGAATTCATTGGCTGAAGTACCAAAACAGACCTTTTTGCAATCTCCGTATGAGCATCAATAATGTCTTTTATAAGGATTCCTCCCATTCCGGCAATTATTATCATATCCGCTTCTCCCGAAGTCAAAACTGACAATCCATCTCCGAGCCTCACATCTATTTTATCAGTCAATCCATGCTTTTCTATATTAGAAGACGCAATTTTTAATGGTCCCTCTCTGACATCAGCCGCAATCGCATATTCAGCTCTGCCATTTTCTATAAGGTCTATAGGTATGTAAGCATGATCCGTGCCAATATCCGCAACCGTCTTGCATTTTACATATTCGGCTATACATTTAAGTCTTGGAGTTAACATATATTTATTCACCATTTATCGATATCCACTATGCGGATAACTTTTATCCTCTCTGAAAAATTAGATTATATCTGTATTTATCCACGTTATCCACAAGTTATCCACAGTAATTATCTTCATTGCGCGTTATTATTTGTCATAATTAATGTAAACCACCAATTTTGGCATAATTACCGCATTTGTTCAGATCACGTGTATACATCAAAAGTGTGGATAACTATGTGGATAACGTGGATAACTTTTTACAAACAACGTATTTATGCGAAATTCACATGTTTATAACTTATATTTAGCACTGTTTATAACTTATCCAGCTTAACATAATATATTATGTTAAGTTTATATTTTAGATCTGTTACATTTATATTACAAATCCTCCGTTTACGGGTATGACCGCGCCTGTTATATATCCTGCCGCTTCAGACGCTAAAAACATAACAGTCTCGGCAATATCCTTTGCATCTCCGGCTCTCGCTATCGGGATATCAGATATGAATTCTGTTAGTTCCTCACCTGAAAGCTCAGAATTCATATCTGTATCTATAAATCCGGGAGATACACAATTAACGGTTATCCCCGAAGGAGCAAGCTCTTTCGCAAGCGCCTTTGTAAAACCGATCACCGCAGCCTTTGAGGCGCTGTAATGGACCTCACAGCTTGCGCCGGTCTCTCCCCACATTGAAGATATATTTATTATTCTTCCACACTTTTTATGCACCATATCACCGAGAAAACGCCGTGTAACGACATACATTCCTTTTATATTCACATCAAACATCCTGTCCCAGTCGTCTTCTGTAATATCGCAAAACATTTTTATCTGTGATATCCCCGCGTTATTTACTATAATATCTATTCCGCCCAGCTTTTCGATCTCTTCATATATATTGTCTATATCATTCACGGATGCCACATCCGCGCAAAAAGACAAAGCTCCCGTTTCTGCTGAGAGCTTTACCGCCTTTTCACTGTTGTTTTTATATAAAAAGAAAACTTTATGGCCGTGCTCGGAAAACATTCGTACACATTCAGCGCCGATCCCTCTGCTGCCTCCCGTTATAAGCACATTTTTCATCAAAAATCCTCCGGCTTTTCACGCGGTATAAACGCATCGATATGTTTTTCATCACTCTGCTTTGCGCATTCCTTCATAGCTTCTTCCATCATTACCACCTGAGAGTCTATCTTATTTTTTCCTCTAAGATCTATCTTACTATATTCACCGTTATTCTGTACAGAAGCGCGAAGAGTATCTTCAAGCTGAACATCAAGAACATGTTTTATCTTTTCGCGTATCTCATCATCCTCGATTGGGAACATTATCTCAACTCTCTTATTCAAATTCCTGTTCATCCAGTCAGCGGAAGCGCAAAATATATTTTCTTCGCCATCATTGTAAAAATAATATATTCTCGTATGCTCAAGATATCTTCCTGTTATCGATCTTACGGTTATATTCTCTGACAACCCAGGAACATTTGCTCTTAAACAACATATTCCTCTTACAATCAGATCTACCTTTACACCGGCGCATGAGGCTCTATACAGATATTCTATTATTTCCTGATCAACAAGGGAGTTCATTTTTGCAATGATCCTTGCTTTTTTGCCTTCTTTTGCATGTTTTATTTCTCTCTCAATAAAACTTTCAGTCTTTTCTCTCAGCCATATAGGCGCGACTATCAATTTGTTCCATTTTTTAGGTTCACAGAAACCGGAAAGCATATTAAAGAATGCTCCCGAATCCACTCCATATTCTTTTCGGCATGTAAATATACCCATATCAGTATAGAAATTCGCCGTAACATCATTATAATTTCCCGTGGCAAGGTGAACATATTTGATTATGCCTTCATCCTCACGCCGAATTATCTCTGTGATCTTCGAATGCGTCTTAAGTCCAAGCAATCCGTATATAACATGACAGCCCGCATTCTCCAATTTTCTCGCCCATACTATATTGTTTTTCTCGTCAAACCTTGCCTTCAGCTCAACCAAAACGGTAACAGATTTACCGTTTTGAGCCGCTTTTTCAAGAGATCTTATAATCGGAGAATTTCCGCTAACTCGGTAAAGTGTCTGTTTTATAGCAAGAGTTTTTTCATCTGTTGCCGCTGTTTCTATAAGATCAGTTACAGGCTTAAATGAATAATATGGATGATGAAGGAATATATCACCTTTTTTTATCTCATCAAATATATCTTCACAATCCTGAAGTCTCGGCGGGATCTGTGGAGTATAGTCAGGATATTTATACTCTTTGAATCCCTTTTGTGAATATACCTTATTCAAAAATGTGAGATCGACAGGACCATTTATAATGTATATATCCTCTTTTTTGGTATTAAGCTCATTACTTAAAATTTCCAAAAGTGTTTTTGTTACGGTATCATCCACTTCAAGTCTAATTACCTGACTTCTTTCCCGCTCCTTCAGATTTTTCTGTATCTCCTCAAGCAGATCCTCACTGTCATCCTCGTCTATAGGTATATCCGCATCACGCATAACTCTGTAAACACAGGAATCCATTATCTTATAGCTTGTAAAAAGCTCCTGCATGAACATCTGAATAATATCTTCTATCAGTATAAAATAATATTCATTCTTTTTTTCTGAAGGAAGCTCAATTACTCTCGGACAAATTGTCGGTATCGGCACAGTGACAAATCCCTTGACATTGTTCTCTTCCGTCTTTTTTACTATAGCGCATATATTCAACACTTTATTCTGTATAAGAGGAAACGGTCTCGATGAATCCACCGCCATCGGCGTAAGTATCGGAAAAATCTCATTATGAAAATATGATGTGACAAATTTTCTCTGTTTTTCCGTAAGATCTTTTTCTCTTATGATATGGACGCCTGCCTCTTTTGCAAGGAGAGGCAGCAAACTTCTTGCGTATGTTGAATACTGCATATCAACAAGTTTATGAGTCTTTTTTGAAATCGCCTCAAGCTGCTCTTTTGCAGTCATTCCCGCGCAGTCCCTTTTGTCAACAGACGATATATTTTTTAATGAAGCGACTCTCACCATAAAGAATTCGTCCAGATTTGACGCTGTTATAGCGAGAAATTTGATACGCTCAAAAAGGGGATGGTTCTTGTCTCTCGCTTCATTCAAGATTCTGAAATTGAAATCAAGCCAAGACAACTCTCTGTTTATAAAATTTTTAGGATCGGAATAATTATCCATAGCACTCATATCCTTTCATTATCCGCTGTTAAATCGCAAATTATAAATTCTTGTTTTTGAGTCGTGCGGGTATACCGAATACATCCTCAAAAAATTCTTCACGCTCATTAAACTGCCATTGCTCAAGTGTTATATCGCTATCCGTATAAGCGTTTATATTTATCTCTCCGTTTTTAAGAGACACACGGATACGTTCCACTTTTTGTTTATGCTCATAGTCTATAGACAGAGCAAGTGACAAAATAGAAGCCAGTTTAGCTATCAAAAGCTTTCTGCTTTTTGACAAATAATTGTATTCATCAAAATCAAATATACCGTTCTGAAATAATACGACAAGCGATATTATCTCATTATCCTTATTTGAGAGACCAAGCAGTTTATTTGCCTTTGTGATATTGTAAGAATAAATATTAAAATCATTAATATTTATATACAATCCTGTCCCAGAATATATAGCTGCTACCTTCAAAAGGACCAGGTCAAATTTAGAAAGTCCAAATCTCTTTGAAAGCGCCATAAATATGCTTTCACAATAAGACAAAACTTTCTCAACATGTTTTTTATCTATTCCATATCTTCCGGCATAGTACATTGCGCTTGAGAATATATCATTTGTAAATATATGCCTTGTATGAGTATACTTGTTTTTTTCAGCATATTCAACACAGATACCATCTGTAAACTCTATGTCCGGCATAAAAATACTCTTTTCAAATTTGCTCGTAAAGGATCTGTACAGCAAAAGTGACGCCATCATAAGCCTGCACTCTTCATAACTGAAATTATATTTGTCGCTGAAATCATACAAACCTATGTCATTGATCTCTTTATACAGCTCATCAAGCTGAGCGGAGCTTACAATATCATTTTCAGCTTTTAAAGCAGTCTTGATATTATCAGTCTGAGCGCCTATAAGTATTATATTCTTATACTTGGGATTATTAAAAAAGCTGTTCTTATACAGCTCAAGCATATTAGCTGTGTATTCCTTCAAAAGCTTTGAGAATACAATAGTACTGTTTCTCACGCCTGACATTATCTCTATG
This sequence comes from uncultured Clostridia bacterium, assembly GCA_904395315.1. GTDB lineage: Bacteria > Bacillota > Clostridia > UBA1381 > UBA1381 > Ornithomonoglobus. Next base: position 7,943 of record CAJFNT010000050.1, on the reverse strand, counting down.
ATCCTCAACGATCCCAAAGGAAGATTTTGCGAAAACTGAAGCTTTGACTTCTCATAGCTCGTGACCTGAAGACTTCCGGAGGAAACCTCTATTATCAAAGCTCCTTCTTCAATGATCTCATCAAAATTTTCCATATTTAATGCAAGGGCTTTATAATGAAGAAAACGCTCTTCTTCATTTGAAGCTATTCCCACCTTCAAGCCTGTCCTTATGAGTATCTGATCACGAATATACTCGCTGTTTGAGGCTTCGCGAACTGCTGATGTAGCATAACAAATATAATCGCTGACACCATACTCATTCATTACTCTTTTAAAATTTTCGAGACATCTGCATATCTCGCTCGTCAGCTCATAGCTGATCTTGCCGACATTATAAGTTTCCTTGCCTATAGACAAGTTGCTCTCGCAGCTATCCACAACAGATATAGAATCATTTTTCTTCAGCTGAAAAATTTTCATACTGATCCTTGAGGAACCTATATCTATCGCTGCAAACAAATTTAATTTAGCCATATCAAAACATTCCTTCTTACATAAAATCACATATAAATACCGCCCTATATTTAAACAAGGCCCTTACAAAAGCAAAGATCTATAAATCCCGATATTTACTTATATTAATTATACAACTATTATAACAAAAAAACAAGATTAATTTAAAATTTTACATATTGTATACATATATAAAATTTAATTCAATTTCAGATAAAATCTAACACAAATATATCGTCAAAAACATTGCCGCAAGCATCATTTTGCAGAAATAAGATATTGCATTAAAATGATATTTATGGTATAATATAATATGACATTTTATCAGTTAAATTAAGAAACTGCCGTAATGCAAGGATATTTATAAAAATATGATCTAAAAAGAATTTTTAGTAACGATACTTGGATAAAGGAGATTAAAACATGGACTGTGTTAAGATATGGGATGAACTTCAGGACGCCATAAAAAACGCTGTCGGAACAGAAGTCGGCTATACTGTTCATATAAAGCCTGTTCAGGTGGTTTCATTTGAGGATTCCACATTTGTTATAGCTGTTCCATCATCAATAAACCGTAATGTGATAGAATTTCGTTTCAAGGACAAGATCGAATCAATACTTGAAGCGCATACCGGTCAAAAAGTAACTCTCAAAATAATCCTCGAAAGTGAGATCGAGAACTACGCGAAGAAAAACACCGTGAGCGATGATGAGGCAGATACAGAAACCATAGACAGTCATGCATATTCAACTATCAACGAAAAATATACATTTGAAAACTTTGTAATCGGCTCATCAAACGAATATGCAGCTGCGGCTGCCATAAGCACAAGTGAAAATCCGGGCAGGATATATAATCCGCTTTTTCTTTACGGGAATTCTGGGCTCGGAAAAACTCATCTCATGTGCGCGATAGGAAATAAAATAAAAAAAGAGCATCCGGAAATGAAGATCGTGTATGTTCCGACAGAAACATTTCTCAACGACTTTGTCAACTGTGTAAAAAATCACAGGATGGAATCTTTTAGAGAGAAATACAGAAAAGCCGACGTTCTGCTTATCGATGATGTACAATTTCTAAAGAATACCGAGGCGATACAGGAAGAGTTTTTCCATACTTTTAACGATCTTTACAGTATGAATAAACAAATAGTTTTAACAAGCGATAAAAAGCCTGCAGACCTGGTTATCCTTGAAGAAAGATTAAGAAACAGATTCGCCCAAGGCCTCATAATAGACATAACTGTCCCCAATTATGAAACACGTTTGGCGATACTTAGAAAAAAGGCGGAAGTTAACCATTACGATATAGATGACGAAGTGCTCAATTATATAGCTGACAGAATAAAATCAAATGTCCGTGAGCTTGAAGGTGCGCTTTTAAAAATAATATCGATAGCACAGCTGAAACATAAAACGATCGATATGGATCTCACCAAATATGCTATAGAGTCGATCCTTCCCAAAGATGGTATCGTAAAAATAACACCCGATAAAATAATGGATAAAGTATCAGTATTCTATAATGTAACAAAAGAGGAACTTATAGGCAAGAGCCGTGTGAAATCGCTTGTGGTTCCGAGACAAGTGGCAATGTATATCTGCTCCAAGCTTACAGATATGAATCCCGCAATGATAGGAAAAACATTCGGAAATAAAGACAGAACAACAGTGGTTCACAACGTTCAAAAAATAGAAAAAGATCTTCAGGAAGACGAAGAATTGAAAATAAATGTTAATTATATAATAAAAGATCTTCAAACTATTTGATCGATAGGGAAGCGGGATCATATATGACTTTTTTAAGCGGATAAGCTGTTGATAAATTGTTGATATAAATTATTTTACTTATTTTAACAAAAAAAATCATCAACACTGTGCACTGTTTATAAACAGTTCGCTTAGAATAGAAAAACAGCATTGCTATGAGAAATATAGGACTTATCCATGTTATCCACGCCCCTACTACTACTACTATAAATATAATAATATTATTATATAAATATATATGCCGATAAACAAAAACCGGATATGTTGATAAATATATCCTCACAAAAAAAGAAAGGGAACTTAAAATGAAATTTGTATGTTCAAAAACAGCTCTTACTCATATATTGAATATCGTACAAAAAGCCATAGGAGCAAAAAGTCCTATGCCCATACTCGATAGTATAAAAATAGACGCTCAAAGTGACGGTCACACAATATTTACCGCAAACAGCATGGAATTCTGTATTGAATACAATGCGGAAATAACTGTATATGAAAGCGGTAAAGTGGCATTGCCCTCAAAGATATTCGGAGAGATCGTGAGAAAACTCCCTGATGGAGAGGTAGAGATAACCGTAAGGCCGGATAATTATCATACAGTTATAAAATGCGAGGCAAGCGAATTCAGTATCCAAGGAATGGATGCAGAAAAATTTACAGCAACTCCTATCATAGATGAAAAACATAGGATACAGTTAAAGCAAAATGAGCTTAAACAGATAATAAGAAAAGTATATCCGTTCATATCACAAATAGAAACAAGAAAGCCTGTTCTTATGGGGGCTTTGTTTGACCTTAAAAAAAATAATTTGTCTGTGGTAGCGACCGATTCACATCGTCTTGCTGTAATAAAGTCAAAAGTAGAGAATAATGAATCAGAATATAAGTTTGTAATACCTGGAACAAACTTATCAAAAATAGGACAAATACTCTCGGACGATGAAAATGAAAATGTGGATGTTATAATATCAGACAATTATGTTATGTTTGATTTCAAAAATTATCAGATATATTCGCGTCTTCTCGAAGGAGAATTTTTGAAATATGAGGTCCTGATATCAACCAATAATTCTATCAGGATAAAAGCTGATAAACAAAGTATTATTGACAGTCTCGAGAGAGCGAATCTTATAATCAACGACGAAATGGTGTCAAAAACAGATAATAAAATGCCTGTGAAACTTAATATAGCTTATAACAAGGTTGATATATCATGTAAAACTACCAAGGGCTATGTAAATGATACTGTGGTTGTTGAACAGGAAGGCGGAGACATAATAATAGGATTTAACTGCAGATTCATGCTTGATGCTTTGAATTCCTGCGATGATGAGAATGTGATCATGGAATTTTCCGCTCCTACAAGCGGATGTTTTGTAAAACCCGAAGACGGCAGCGACCGTTACACATTTATGGTCCTTCCTGTAAGATTGTATAATTGATAATAAAATGTTTTCGGATAAAATAAAAAAATGATTCGGAGGAGTTTATGAAGTATACATCGATATTCTATAATCAGACGAATGAGAACACATATCTCATTTTTGATGAAAATACAAAGAACGGAGCGGTCATAGATCCGGGATGCTCGATGGAGCAGATAGAAAAAATGATAAATGATAATGGTGTAAAAGTAAAATATATACTTTTGACGCATTGTCATTATGATCATATAATGAGTGTGATCCCGCTTAAAGAAAAAACAGGCGCCAAGATAGTTACCGGAGATAAGGGAAGCATAAATATTGGTGATCCCGATATAAATCTTACATTGCACGGACTTGGACACGCGATAGAGGGAATACATTCGGATATTATCCTGCATGACGGAGAATCTCTTTTTATTGACAGTGTTGAAATAAAGTGTATATATACTCCCGGACATACAAACTGTGGTGTCTGCTATTACAGCGGAAATGATCTATTCTGCGGCGACACGCTTTTTTTAAGATCTTGCGGAAGATGGGATCTTCCCACAGGAGATCAATACACTTTGGAGAAATCTATCAGGGAAAAATTATATGCGCTTCCCGATGACACCTCGGTCCATTGCGGACACGGAGATGATACTACTATAGGCTATGAAAAGAAATTCAATTTTTGTGTAAAAGCATGATATATATAATTCAAAACGGATATGAATGCGATTATGAGATGAGATTGTTTGCAGAGTTATTTTTCGACGAGGATGAAGAAGCGCTCATCATGCAAAATTTTTCATATTCTTGCGGAATGATAAACGTATATACTCATATTATCTTTAACGGCCGTTCATATTATGAGGATTATTACTTTAAATTTAAAAAAGAAGGAAAATCTAAAAAGCTCATAAAGAAAATATTTACGGCTTCGTGCACAAAATCGTTGTCTCATGCAGCCATGAACATCAGAAAGATAAATTTCAGCTGGGGCGTAATGTGCGGGATAAGACCTGCAAAAAATGTCAGAGAACTTTTTGAAGAGGGATATTCTGGAGAAGAGATAGCGGAGATATTCAAAAATGTATATGAGGTATCCGATGAAAAAACGGAACTCGCCATGCGCGTTGCTGAGAATGAGAAAGCCTTGCTTGAGAGCATAGGAAAAAACAGTATAAGTTTATATATTGGAATACCTTTTTGCCCAACAAGATGCGTATATTGCTCATTTGTTTCAACGGATATAAGAGTGAGCGGAAAATATATGGACGATTTTGTGAATAAACTTCTGTTGGAGATAGATAAGACGGCTGAGATCGTAAAAAAAATAGGAGCGTATATCGAGAATATATATATCGGCGGAGGCACACCTACTACTCTCAGTACAGATCATTTTAAAAGAATATTTGAAAGATTGTCGAGGTATTTTGATCTTGCATCTCTAAGAGAATTTACAGTAGAAGCCGGAAGACCTGACACGATATCCGAGGAAAAGCTCGCGGTGTTGAAAAAATACGGAGTGAACAGGATAAGTATCAACCCTCAGACAATGAATGACGAGACCTTGAAAAAAATAGGGAGAAGTCACAGCTCAGAGATGATATACAGAGCCTATGGATCTGCGAGAAAGATAGGGTTCGATGTGATCAATATGGATCTTATTGCTGGCTTGCCGGATGAATCTCCGGATATGTTTAAAAATTCGCTCGACAAAGTGATACAAATGGGACCTGAAAATATAACAGTGCATTCATTGTGTTTAAAACGGGCCGCGCGTTTCAAGATGACAGATAATGAGCTGGCAAAAGCTGAATATATGAATGAGATGCTGTCATATACTCAAAGAATAATGGATAAAAAAGGCTATGAGCCGTATTATATGTACAGACAAAAAAACAGCTCCGGGAATTTGGAGAATGTGGGATATGCAAGGCCCGGGACAATGAGTTCGTATAATGTGAACATCATGGAGGAAAAACAAACGATAATAGCTCTTGGAGGCGGAGGCTCCACAAAGCTGGTATCAGGCGACCGTATAGAGAGAATATTTAATTTTAAGGATCCTCTCGAATATATTCGAAGGTTTGACGAGATTTTAAGAAAAAAAGATAAAATACCGGAGATGTTAAAAAATGGATAATGAAGCGTTTAACAGTATTATTGCTGAATATGAAAAGCAAAGAGCAAAAGAAAAATATGAACGGGATGAAAGAGTAACTGAAGTTTACAAAAAGTTTCCTGAGATACGTGAAATAGACAGAAAAATAGCGAAAATAGGCGGAGAGACATTGAGAGCTATTCTTTCAGATCCTGACAATAAAAATCCTAAGGATGAAATGAAAAACAAATTCAAAATATTATCCAAAAAGAGATCTGAAATACTAAAGGAGAACAATATTCCTGAGGATTTTGATAAGATCCGCTACAAATGCTCAAAATGCGAGGATACGGGATATATAGAAAACGAGGGAAGATGCAGCTGCTTTAAACAGAAAATGATAAATTATCTTTATAAGCAGTCAAATATGAGCGATCTTCTTGAGAAGCAAAATTTCTCAACTTTCAGATTGGACTTTTACAGCAATGATCCGGTAAAAGGGCACTCAAAGACTCCGTATGAGAATATGCAGAATATAAAAAAATACTGTGAAAGCTTCGCTTCAGAATTTGATAAGAGGAGAAAAAGTCTCGTTTTTTACGGTGATACCGGTTTGGGAAAAACTTTTATGTCAAGCTGTATAGCCAAATATCTTATGGATAACGGAAAAACTGTTCTATATATCAGAGCGGCAAAATTGTTCAGGATGTTTGACGATGAAAAGTTTGGAAGACTCACCAATGGTATGGACGACGTTTACAATTCGGATCTTTTGATAATCGATGATCTGGGGACAGAAGCGGAATACAGAAATAATAATGCGTATCTTTTAGAGCTTGTCAATGAAAGGATAATAACCGAGAAGAAAATGATAATCAACACAAATTTAAACTTTGAGATGCTTGAGAAAAGGTATTCAAAAAGATTCAGCTCAAGACTTTTGGAGAATTTCAATATGCTGTATTTTTATGGCGAGGATATAAGAAGACAAAAACTTTTCGGAAAAAAATAAATACACGGGACCTATTCAGAAAAATCCTGCATGGGTCCCGTTATTTTATTATTGGCTTTTAACAGCATCCCCGACACTGTCAGCTGCGTCATTAACGGCATCCCCGGCATCCTCAACAATATTTCCGGCGTCATCAATGACATTTCCAGTGCCGTCCATGATATCATCGGCACCGTCCTTGATGTCTTCTCCCATATTTTTTTCTGTAGGCCCAGCCGTTTCAGCGGCGGATGAAGTCGCCGATGGCGTATGTGTTTCGGTCGTATTTTCATGATTCTTCTCTGCGGAACATGCTGAAAGCACAGAAGCGCAGAGTATCCCGAAAATCATCAGCTTAACAGTCTTCATATTTTTCGATTGACTCCTTTCAACGCATATTGCGAAACACAAGAATATGTGCCGCGCGAATATCCGAAATATTTTCCTATAATGTGAAAACTGAAATATAGGATAATTAGCTTGAAATTTAAGCAAGTTAATTTCAAATATAGTATATCGCCTGAGTTTGTTTTTTATTACAAAAAAATAATATTGTTAATTATTAAGACAATTTACACAAAAGAGATATTGAAAATCCACGTAAAATCGGCAAAAAAAGTTTGTAAAAAATCAAATAATACTTGACAATCACAGCATAATAGTATAAAATATTATAGGTTTGACGCATATAGCGGCTAAAAAACGGGAGGAGGAATAGAATATGTTTGAGGCATCTGCTAAAAAGCGATATATAATCGGCGCAAAGCAGGTCAAAAATGCTATAAAGTCTGAAAAAGCATCAAAGGTATATGTAGCCTCCGATTGTGATCCGGAAGTAAGTGATCCTGTGATCGAACTTGCCGAGAAAAATCGTGTTCCGCTGTTTTTTATATCAACAAGAAAAGAGCTTGGTGAGATGTGCGGAATAGACGTTAAAGCGGCATGTGCGGCTGAAACCTTATAAAAAAGAAAGGAGTAACTCGATAATGCCTACATTCAATCAGTTGGTTAAGATCGGAAGAAAGACATCAAAGAAAAAATCAACGGCTCCGGCACTTAACAAGAGCCTGAATTCTTTGAAGAAAAAGACTACGGATAAGGCATCGCCGCAGAAGAGAGGCGTTTGCACAGCTGTAAGAACAGCTACACCGAAGAAGCCTAACTCGGCACTC
>CAJFNT010000049.1 GCA_904395315.1 uncultured Clostridia bacterium | reverse complement strand
GAGCGCGGTCATAGTTATGATAAATGATATAATGGAGCTTTACTGCCACTATCATTTCGGTTCACCGTATCCGAAGCCGCTCCCGTCGTACGTGGAAGCGCTCGAAAAGGATCTTGAGCGTCAGAACTCAGAGAAAAAGGTGGCGCGTGACAGTGAGTTCTGGGACAGTGTATTGGCGCAGGGCGAGCCGCTCTATTCGGATGTCACAGGCACATGGAAGCTTGAGGAGACACGCAAAAAGTACAATGATCCGAGCATCAGATGGGTGGACAGAGAGATAAAGGATACAAGGGTGAATTTTGCCATATTCAATCTTGAGCCGGAGCCTTCCATGCGTCTTCTTGATTACTGCATGAACAACAATGTTTCCATGACAAACCTTTTGCTTATGGGACTTAGGACGTATATGTCAAAGATGAACGACGGGCAGACCGATATAAGCATAAGAAACTTCGTTTCGCGCCGTTCGACCAAGCTTGAGCGCTTCAGCGGCGGAAGCAGAACGCAGTGGTTCCCGTGCAGGACCGTTATAGAGCCGGACACGGAGTTTTTGGATGGCATATATATCATACAGGATTTTCAGAACCAGGTATACCGCCATTCGAATTACGATCAGGTGGCGCTGGCGAGAAAGTTTGCCGAAAAATTCGGACAGCCCCCGCACACGACCTATGAGGGAATGCTCCTGACATATCAGCCGCTACCGGTGCGTCTGCAGAATCCAAATCTGAGAGGGATACCGTTCAAGTCAAGATGGCTGAGCAATGGTACAGGCGTTCAGAAACTGTATCTGACGGTAATGCACCGGCCCGATGCGGGACTTGAATTCTTCTTCAAGTATCAGGAGGCGGAGCTTTCGCGTGACGATGTCGAGAAGGTATACTACTATCTTATGCGCATCATATTCATGGGGGTTGAGCATCCGGATCTCACAGTTGGGGAAATAATAAGAATGGTTTAAACGGCGGTATGCGCCGATAATATCAGTACCGTCTGTAACGCGGTGTATAAACAAAAAAAGGAGGATTTTAAAATGTTTGAAGATCTTAAGGAAAAACTCGGTGAGTATGTCGATGTTCCGCTCGACGAGATAACTGAGGATACTCGTTTTATTGAGGATCTCGGACTCAATTCGTTTGAATTCATGTCGCTTCTCGGCTATCTGGAAGAGGAGTACGACATCGTTGTTGACGAGAGTGAGGTCCGCGGGCTCACGACCGTGGGAGAGGCTGTGGAGTATATCGAAAAGCTCACAAAGGAGTCGTAAAATTTTGCGGATGGATTGCGAAACATTAGTTTCGCAATCACCTAATAATAAATGATCGAGGAGGCTAATTATGGCGCTGGACACAATAAAGGATATCATAACAAGCTGTAACGAGAAGTATGCCGATATGACGGCGTTCCGCTACATAAACGGTAAGGAGATCGAGGAAAAGAAGTATTCTGAAGTGAAGGCTGACAGCGAGGCGGTAAGCCGTATGCTCGAGAAGTTTGATCTCATAGGAAAGCATATCGCGCTCGTGGGAGCAAGCAGCTATGAGTGGATAGTGAGCTATTTGGGCGTGGTAAACAGCGGGAGCGTTGCTGTGCCGCTTGACGCGTCTCTTCCGCCGTCGGAACTGTATGAGCTTATAAACAGAGCTGATGTTTCGGCTGTTATTTACGACAAATCACAGAAAGCGATGTCCGCGGGTCTTGCGGAGAACTGTCCTGAAGTGAAGTACACGATAGCTATGCAGGAGGCTGTAAAGCTTGAGGGCGGTTACGCGCTCTGGGATCTGATCGGAGAGTGCGCGGGCAGCTACGATACGGAGATAGATCCGGACAAGATGTGCACGCTTATGTACACATCGGGAACGACAGGCAAGGCAAAGGGCGTCATGCTGTCGAACCGCAACCTTGCATCGAACGTTGAGAACTGTGTTGTATTCATAGATCCGGGCAAGGTATCGATGTCGGTGCTGCCAATACACCATTCGTATTGCCTTACCTCGGGAATATTGAAGAGCCTTTCTCTCGGAAGCTGTATATGCATAAATGATACAATGATGCATTTTGCAAAGAATATGCAGAGGTTCAAGCCGGAGATAATGATACTTGTTCCGCTTATAATCGAGACGATATACACTCAGCTCAGAGACGTGGATCCGTCGATACCGAAGGCGGCTGTTGCTCAGAAGGTATTCGGCGGAAATCTGAAAGTGATATTCAGCGGCGGCGCGTATCTTAATCCTGATCTTGTTGACTTTTTTGCGCAGTACGGAGTCAGCGTTTTGCAGGGCTACGGCATGACAGAGTGCTCTCCTGTTATCAGCAACAACAATCAGGTGGATGCAAAGACGGGATCGATAGGAAAGCCGCTTGCTAACTGTCAGGTCAAGTTTGTTGACGAGGAGATCTGTGTCAAGGGCTCAAGCGTAATGCTTGGATATTACAAGATGCCAAAGGAAACGGCAGAGGCGCTTGATGAGGACGGATGGCTTCATACGGGAGACCTTGGTCATCTCGACGAAGACGGTTTCCTATATATCACGGGCAGAAAGAAGAACCTAATAATCCTTTCGAACGGCGAGAACATATCACCGGAGGAGATAGAGAATGCGCTCGGAAAGAATGATCTCGTAAAGGAAGTTCTCGTAAGAGAGAGCGGTCAGAATATCGAGGCTGAAATATTCCCGGATACGGAATACGCCGAGGCGCACGGTATAGACGATATACAGGCAAGCCTTCAGGCTATACTCGATGATTATAACAAAGACATGCCTCTTTACAAGCGCGTAACATCGCTCAAGATAAGAGACACCGAGTTTGAAAAGAACACAACAAAGAAGATAAAGAGATTCTAATGAAACAAACACAGGACCGCTTGCCTCCTTTCGGAGACGGTGCGGTCCTGTGTTTGTTTCATTATCAACTTTTTATTATAATGATTCATGAAAAATATGTGAAGTGCGTCCATCTTCGTCTGTGTACAATCCCCATGCACCTAAACCATCGTATTCAGTTCTGCCAAAAGACGGCATACGGTTTTGTGTTGGATTCGAACAATGTGTACATACATCTCCATCATTCACGGTACAGCATATGCTGCATCTCCAACCTCTGCAATTGCGGAGTGAGGTGTATTTAGGATCTCTTCTAAATAAATCTCTTGCCTGCCAATAATCATTATATTTGACATCATTCAAATATCCGGTATTGCATATTGTTCTATCAGGAGGATTTGTTTCGCCGCACAATGTACAGCGCCATGGCATATTGCGAAGTTTATTGATTCTTTCCTTCTCCAACTTATCTTTCTTTTCTTCTTTTGTCATCCATATGCTGAATGCTAAACTTATTCCAAGACCAATGGCACCACATATGATCATACCTTTTGTTGCTGCGGTATCCGTATGATTGAACCAATCTATTACAATACCGATTATTCTTCCGGCAAAGCCGGTGACAAGTGTTACTACCGTGCAAAGCACAACATAAGAAACCATTATTTCACATCCTTTTTTTGCATTCTCTTTTTTACAAAACCTAACAATATTATTTAAATAAAAAACAGATGTGTAATAGTCACTATATAGATATACACATCTGTTTTATCCTGTCTTTTACACATTAGTCTTTATAAGATAAGCCTCCTTGACGTTCATGAGGATAATAATGCGCATGGTAATAATTACAATACTGTCTGCCATTACTGTCCTTTTTATATGGATCCCAATAAATGCATCCATCAGCGCAATTATGTCCGCAGAACTTACCGACAGGTATCTTAACAGGATTATTTTTTTGTTTATTCTCCATTATTTCCACCCCCTTCCTTAAATATTTACATCGCCAAGCCGGAGATGCAAATTAACTTATATTAATGATACAGAATCATTCATTATTTGGATGCTGTTATCTTTCAATGATATTTTATATGAAATCATCTTATTTGCATCAGTTACAATAGGGAAGTACAGCGAACTGATCGTACGAGGCATTGCTTGCATTATCGTGTATATATATTTTACATCATCACTTGACAGTTTTTCTTGCGCATAAGGATGAGTATGAACAATGCCATAAAATTCAGTGCAAGTATTATCCCAATGCGATAATATCATATTCAAATAATTAACATTTGGTATGTACTGATTTGAAATGGTTGTAACAATAGATTTATCTTTTTCAAAGCAAGTTATAATTTCGTTTTTACCGCCAAGAAGATCGCCTTTTTCCGGAAATACAGGATTAAGCTGAGACAACAGTTTTTTATAGGTTTCATATTGTATTATCATATTTTAATTCATATGCAGCACAGGATTATAATCTGTACGACTTATTTTTGTTAATTACCATTAAATACACTTTCATCTTCAGATCTGTTGTAGGTTATGGTTGATGACTTGTATCCATAGTTGAAGTTTATTGTCAGAGTGTCATTGCTGTTGGAAAAACGATACGAAAAACTGTATGACGTATTTTCGTTTTCCAGTGCTATAGTATTTTCATCCGCAGACCACCATGTATCGAATTTATTGCCTGATTGAACATTATAACCGGTTCCATCTTCATAAAAAATAAAACCAGATTTTGGATGGCCTTCTTCTACCCATACTCCAACCAAAGGGTCGCTTGTATCGGAATTGTTATTATCTTCCGATGACGATGTTCCGCAGCCAGAGGCGGCTGTTATAATGATTACAAGTGTAATGCCCATAAAAATAGTTTTGCTAATTTTTTCTTTCAACACAGCTAAACAACTCCTTTTTTCTTGAAATATCAGATTATAATCAGAATAATGAATAAAACTCAAGATTAATAATAAAATATTTCTTATTATGCAATAATTATATCATATACTTGAATAAAAGTCAAGTATTGATATACAATATTTTCTTGAAAGGAATGTTAAAATGAAAAAAGCTTTTGATTTCGGAGCTAATTTAAAAAAACTGCGCAAAGAAAGGGGATATACACAGCATAGATTGGCGGAAGTATTAAATATATCGGAAACTATGATCAGTAAATATGAAAGCAATACTGCAACACCGCCATTTGAAACGATACAGGCTATTGCGGCATGGTTCCATGTGTCGATTGATTCGCTTGCCGGCAATGAGCCCCCAAACACAATATCTCTGTCAGGTCTTACAGAGACTCAAAAGGAAATCATTAAAGCGTTGATAAAAGTTTATAACGAAAAAAACACACATTCGATATGTAAAATTACAGCTGAAAATTACGAGCTATTAGGACGGATTTTGGAAAGTCTAATGTAGCAGACGTTTATTATAATGCTCGATCATTATATATTGCGGATTAGGAATTAGGAATGCCTGTGCCATACTGCACAGTCTTGACCGCATTTCAAATCCACGCTTCGAATTTGGGCTATGGGGCCAAGGAGCAGTGCATTGTGGATAGCATTGGCTGTAATAGCCACCTTGATCGTTTATCCGTTTTCTTACGTCTATTGTATCACGGCAGCTTACCGCTGTCAAGCCTTGATGAAAGATTTTTTAACTGAAATCACGCCTGTACTGCAGTGGACGCATTCCGGTCCGCTTTTTGAACTGCGCTATGAAATTGCCTGGATCAAGAAAACCGCATTCCTCCGAGACCTCGGCTATGCTCATTGAGGTGGAGCGGAGCAGCTCCTTCGACCGATTTATCCTGTAGTTGGTGAGATAGCTGTATGGCGTGACGCCCATCATACGGCGGAATACGCGTATAAAATAATATTTTGATATGTGTATCGTATCTGTCATGTCGTCAACAGAGATCTGTTTTTTATAGTTCTCACTTATGTATCGTATGACCGCGTCAATATCACGGCTGATACTGTTTTTCGAGTCTGTGCGATCCGTTCCAAAAGCCGCCGAGGTCATCATGCAGAGCATGGAATGGATCTTTTCGGAGAGCTTGAGACAGTTCTCTATGTCGCCGTAGGAGATAAGTGAGAAAATTTGCGGCATGATATCGGAAAAGCTATCTGAGCGCGACATATCCACGCTTTGCGGCCCGTTGGGGCAGAGCATATCAAGTATCGCGGCAGCCGATGCACCGCCGAAATGCATCCAGAAAAACTCCCAGCGGTTATTGCAGAAATATTCGTGCGGGATATGACAGTCTATCACGCAGGCGTTTTGGCGCTCAAGCTTAAATTCAGTCTCTCCGCTTCTGACAGTTCCTGAGCCGCGGAGTGTGTAGAGCATAAGAAAGCTTTCATGTCTTTCACGCTTCACAGCATAGCCGTTTTGAGCCATGAAATGCCCTGCTTCAGTAACGTGAAACGGCATTGAGAGAGCGGCAGCTGTCGGAGTGGCGCTCAGCCACAGCGACTCGTCTGATATCTTTTCATCATATTTGCTCATGCCTGTATTCTCCCGGTATTACTGTGCCCTGTTCTCCATTTCTTCAAATATATCATCCCACGTCATATCGTTATCGACAAGCATTACAGAAAGATGATATAGAAGATCCGCAGTCTCGTATTTTATCTCGTCTTTATCACGGTTCTTACCGGCAATAACGACCTCTGCCGCCTCCTCGCCGACCTTTTTCAGGATCTTGTCTTCGCCCTTGTTAAAGAGATAATTAGTGTACGAGCCCTCCTCGGGATTGGCTTTGCGGTCTATTATAACCGACTGCTCACGCATGAGTATATCGCTCGTTCCCGCCTGCTTTGTATCCGTAACGAGCTCTTCTCCATCAATGCGTCTGTAGAAGCATGAGCGGTTGCCTGTGTGGCATGCCGGACCGTCGGGACGTGTGAATACAACGAGACAATCGCCGTCGCAGTCCACCTTAACGCTTATAACATGCAGATAATTGCCGGATGTTGCGCCTTTTACCCAGACCTCGCCGCGTGAGCGAGACCAGAACGTGGCAAGCTTTGTCTCAAGCGTCTGTTTAAGTGTATCAGCGTTCATATATGCGGTCATGAGCACTTCTTTTGTGGTCACATCCTGCACGACTGCGGGAATGAGACCTTTGTCGTCAAACTTTAATTCATTTAATATTTTATCCATTGATATTTACCTCAATTATTTAAATTTAAGAAGCTTTCTGTTGTTTACTATATATTCGATCCCTGATATTATAGTGAATAACACAGATATCCATACAAGGATCGAGGTTATTATGTTGCCTGACGAAAGGAATATGCCCGGCAGACACATAATGAGTATTCCGGCGATTATTGCGATCATTTGTGTGACCGTTTTGAATTTGCCCCAGAATGACGCCGCTATGACCTCTCCGTCGGCTGCGGCGACAAGTCTTATGCCTGAAACGGCAAATTCCCTTATAAGGATTATAAACAGCGGCCAGGGACCGGTTATACCTTTGTATGTAAATATGATAAATGCTGCGGTTGTCAGCATTTTATCGGCAAGAGGGTCGGCAAATTTTCCAAATGTGGTTATGAGCCCGCGGGAGCGCGCGATTTTCCCGTCGAGCATATCCGTAAGTGATGCTCCTGCAAAAATCAAGAGCCCGATCCATTTTGCCCATGGCGCATCGATCATCATGAATGCCATGAACACGGGTGCAAGAACGACACGCAGAAGGGTGAGTTTATTAGGTAAATTCATTGAGAATACGCTCCTTTCCGATCTTCCGCCGCGGTGCGGCAGTCGGTATCTGATATTTCGGTGCGGATAGGTAATGATCCGCGCTGAATCATATTTAATCTACTCTCATTCCGGTGAGATCGTATTCCGACGCGTCAAGGATTTTAACGCGGATGATGTCGCCGGGTTCAACCTCTTCTTCCGTTCCGAAAAAAACATTGCCGTCAACATCAAGACTGTCGGCTCTGCTTCTTCCGTAGAAAAGACAGCTTTCACTGTCATATCCCTCGACAAGGACTTCGATAATGGAACCGATCTTTTCTTTATTCAGCTCAAGAGATATCTGCTGCTGCAGACGCATAAGCTCGTCGAGACGAGCCTGCTTGGTCTTTTCATCTATCTGATCGGGAAATTCGGCGGCGGGAGTGTCTTCCTCGCGTGAATATGCGAATACTCCCATTCTATCAAATCTCATTTTCTTTACAAAATCCTTCAGATTTTCAAAGTGTTCTTCAGTTTCTCCCGGGAATCCCACAATGATAGATGTGCGTATGCAGCACTTGTCAAGTGTTTTTCGCATATACGCTATCTTTTCTTCCATTTCTCCCCGGTTAGTCCTCCGAGCCATTCTTCTCAGTATATAATTATCCGCATGCTGTACCGGCATATCGATGTAGTTGCAGATCTTATCATATCGTGCCATTGTGTCTATAAGCTCTTTAGTGATAGCTTCAGCGTAGAAATAATGTACGCGTATCCATTCAAGCTTGTCTATTTTAACAAGCTCCTCAAGCAGCGCCGAAAGGCTTGTGCCGATATCGAGACCATAACGTGTGGTATCCTGCGCGATCAGAATGATCTCTTTAACGCCGTTTTCAGCGAGACTTTGCGCTTCGCTTACGATCTCTGGTATCGGTCTGCTCCTGAATTTTCCCCGTATCATAGGAATAGCGCAGTAGGTGCAGCGGTTATCGCAGCCGTCCGCAATTTTAATATATGCGGTGTATGGCGGTGTGAGAAGAACACGGGGGAGGATGCCATCCGGAGTCCTGTCTATATTTCCGCACATAACAGGCGCGGCAGCGTCTCTGAACGATGCTTCTATTATCTGAACGATCTTATCATAGTCTCCGGTACCGAGGATTGCATCGACTTCAGGAAGCTCTGAAAGTATATCGTTCGAGTATCTTTCGGCAAGACAGCCTGTGGCTATCAATTTTTTGCAGCAGCCGGTCTCTTTATATTGAGCCATATCGAGTATAGCGTCAATAGATTCCTGCTTTGCAGGATCAATGAACCCGCAGGTGTTTACTATTATCACATCGGCAACTGCCGGATCCGATACGATCTCGCAGCCGGCATCGGAAAGCAATGCAAGCATGATTTCCGAATCAGTTCTGTTTTTTGCGCAGCCGAGCGAAACAAGTCCTATTTTGTAATTCATTTGATTCCTTTCACATTTTCAATATGATTTTTAGTCGCTCAGTTCCATGGCGACTGTTTCTTCTATACAGCTTCTTATATCCCTGAGCTCATAGCCTCTGTAAAGAAAATACCGAATGCATCTGTTTAGACTCTTAGGTGAAAAGTCCCCCGAAAGCTTACGCGAGACAAGACGTTTGAGTTCTGATGTGCCTGCATCAGTATCAAGCTCTTCCATGGCGATCTCTATAAGTTCAGGAGATATACCTTTGGCTTTAAGCTCGGATCGTATGCGGCGAGGCCCGAACTTTTTCAAGTTCATAAGGTCTTTAGCCTTTGCCAGGGCATACTGCTCGTCGTTTACAAATCCATATTTGCGGCAAAATTCAAGAGTTTCTTCGATGTGTTCTTCTGACGCGCCCTGCCTGCGCAGCTTTTGCCTGAGCTCTTCTTCGGAGTGAGAGCGGAATTCAAGAAGACGAAGCGCTTTTTCTTTTACCGCATCGTATGTTGTAAGCGGCGGTTGCTTTTTCATCCAATTATCTCCTTTGCTTTGAAGCGGGATGTTTTCATACGATATCATAATACCCGAAAGGTATACTGAAATCGATCCCGCCCACTGTTTTGTTTTTGTATTGCTCATGAAGATGGTTATATCCATTTACCATCTGTTCCGACCGTATACCGTACGAAAGCGACATATACGCTTCTATATATGCGGAAAGATGGTCACAGCAGCGTATTATCTGACCGTCTATCGGGTCATACTCATCGCTGTTGTATTTTTCGTTTATCTCATCCGAGGTAACTATTTCAAATTTGTTGTTCCGTTTTATTTTGGACGCAAATTCATTATAGGTGTAATATTCTATTTCCGGATGCCATTCCTTTGGCAGCATTGGGTATACGATTTCACGCATCTGCTCATTTTCTATCTCGCTCAAAATATCACCGAGACCTTCCACTGATTTTTTTATCGGTGATACTATGTCGCGTGTGAGCGCCTCTGGAACATCATGAAACAGTCCGGCAAAATAGTTATTTATAAGTCTTTTTCTGCACGGATCTTCAAGCTCAAGTGTCATAAAATATGAAAGAAGTGCAACGGCAAGCATATGCCCCATAACAAATGTCTGGGGGACGCGCACGGCTTTTGCCCAACGCTGCTGATAACGCAGCTTGCCTATCAGAGAAAGAAAATCCTGTAAAAATGCGTCGCGTTCAAAAACTGTAAAACCGGGGAAGGTATTACACTCTTTCAGACCGTTTGTTGTCTCCACTTTGACGCGTTCTATATCAAAGGTCTCGGTGTTCATGGGATATATGATCTTAAACTCCCAATTCGTGGCATAATAATGGGCGGCTTTGAGGATCTTTTTTTCAAGCTCCGCATAGTCGGGCTCGAAAAAATACCGTTCCATCCGTTCAAAAAATCCGCCTCCGGTGCCTTTCATGCAAGGACGCAGCTGTTCGATCACCCATCTGTCTATCTGTGAACCCTTTTCTTTTATCAGCTTATGATAAATGGGCGGTTTTATGTCAGTGAGAATACTTCTGTGGAAGAATTCAAATATACCGCCTTCTATAAGATTTATCATATCCACATGTTCTCCCTCGCATTTGGCGAGAACATAGGCGTAAAACATCTTATGCGCCTGTTTATCCATTTCCGTAAAACCTGTCCAAGGACGGATATGGTCATTCCAGCGCTGAATGGATGCGGTTTCGTAGATCAATGTGATGAGTGATTTTTTTATCATATCAGTGCCGCCTTTCGCAAATGTTATATATCGCCGCAAAGCGGATACGGCATATTGCCGGACCGCTTTGATAAGCGATATCCGACATTGTTATTCAAGTGTAACGTTATAACCGTTTGATCTCAGAGCCTTGATGACCCTTTGTCCGTGATCTTTTCCGCCGACTTCGCATGCTATATGGATGATTGCTTCGTTAGGATCAAGTTCCGCGCTCATTCTGTCGTACTGCACCATCACTATATTTGCATTTTCATCCTTAAGTATCTTCGAAAGATGCTCAAGGCTGCCCGGAACATCAAGAAGCGTGGCACGGAATTTGATCTTTCTGCCGCGTTCGGAAAGCCCGAGCTCGATTATTCTTTGTATGAAAGAAACGTCTATGTTTCCGCCCGAGAGAACGCATACTGCACGTTTGCCTTTAACGTCGACTTTCCCCGAAAGAACAGCTGCAAGGCTGGTTGCTCCCGATGGTTCTACCACTTGCTTTGTGCGTTCTATAAGCAAAAGTATGGCCGAGGATATCTCTGCCTCGCTTACGGTAACTACGTCGTCGGCATAGCGGTTTATAAGCTCGACTGTTTTTTCGCCGGGGTTCTTTACCGCAATACCGTCCGCGATCGTGAGCGATTTTTCTGTGGAGCAGTGTTTCTTGGCTTTGAATGAGTGCGCTATAGCCGGTGCACCCTCAGCCTGCACTCCTATTATCTTAACGCGCGGATTGATTTGTTTTACACATGAAGCGACTCCGGCGAGAAGTCCGCCTCCGCCTGCCGGAACTATTATCATGTCCACTGTAGGAAGATCCTGTAAAACCTCTATACCTATAGTTCCCTGGCCTGCCATGACCTCAAGATCATCGAACGGGTGTATAAATGTAGCGCCTTCCTTTTCAACTATCTCGAGAGCTTTTTCGTAAGCGTCATCGTAACAGTCGCCGTGGAGAACAACTTTTGCGCCATAACCTTTTGTCGCCTCTACTTTGGCGATAGGGGTAGATTTGGGCATACAAATTATAGCGGGGATATTATGCACCTTTGCAGCGTAAGCTGTGCCTTGCGCATGGTTGCCTGCTGATGATGCAACAGCGGTTTTTATCTCGCCGCGCTCGCATAGAGCCGCGATCTTATTGGATGCGCCTCTTATTTTAAAGGAGCCGGTCTTTTGCTGATTTTCGTATTTCAGGTAGACTTCGCCGCCTGCCATATTTGAAAATGTCGTTGATTTTTCAAGTTTTGTCCTATGGATCGTCGGAGCCAATCTTTTTGCTGCCAATTCGATTTCCTGTAATGGCAAATCCATCGTTATTCATATCCTTTCGTGAGAGGAATATCGTCCTAACATGAACGGTTATTCCAAAAATAAAAATACATACATATACAGTATACCACAACAAAAGCGGTATTTCAAGCCCTTTTCGGAAAAATACAGCACTTATAGAGATAGTGTTTGTATTTGAGGTAAAAAATAAAAAGCACAATCCATATAAGAACTGTGCTGATATAATCCAAAATATAAAAAGATCCCCAGAGTAACCGTGATGTAAAAGTCAAGATTCTACCTGCCTAAGCAGGTGGGTCGCTTCCCGATCGCTTTACATGTCCACTGGCAGTCACCGAAGTGAAAGGAGGCATATGCGCCACTTTCGGAGTAAG
>CAJFNT010000048.1 GCA_904395315.1 uncultured Clostridia bacterium | reverse complement strand
GCTTATTGAGAACGGAGGAAGAGCGATAGTGACTGCTGATTCGCTCAAAGCGCCCATAGAGGGTAGTTTTATCCCTGTATTCTGGTCTCCGGTGCACTTCCCGTCGCAGAAGCCGTGCGGCGCGATAATAGATGACGCACATCCAGTGTTTGAAGATTTCCCGACCGATAAGCATCCCGATTTCCAGTGGGAAAAGCCGCTTGATGGTTCTAAGGGTATGGATATATCGGGATTTGATGGATTGAGACCGATGGTGGAGACGGTGCCGAATTTTGTGGACAACACACCCGGCTCACCGCTGTTTGAGGTGAAGGCGGGAAAGGCGGAGCTGCTTTTCTGTGGCTTTGATCTGAGTCTTGACGATATTGTGTCAAAACAGCTGAGAAAGAGCATATATGAATATGTGTCATCGGACAGGTTCAAGCCTGAGCTTATCGTTGATGCGGCAAAGCTTATGTGTATGTTTGGATGATATATAATGCGCCTTTAGACGAGGCGCATTATTTTTTTTATTTTTTTCAAAAAAGGTATTGACAAATGAGGGATTATAGTGTATTATTGTATTAAGTGATTAAGACAGTAATACAGTAATACAAAACGTAAAACTTAGTATGACGATCACGGATGAATAATTCAAGAAAGGAGAGATTTGATGAAATGGGTATTTGATCATGACAGGCCTATTTACACTCAGATAATAGAGCAGATAAAGTTGTTTATCGCTTCAGGGGAGTATTCGGCAGGCGGCAAGCTGCCATCGGTGCGTGAATTGGCTCAGGAGGCTGGTGTAAATCCTAATACTATGCAGAGAGCTTTTTCAGAATTAGAGAGCGAAGGCTGGGTATTTGCAAACAGAACAAGCGGGAGATTTATAACGGAGGATGCTGATATGGTACAGAATCTACAGGATGAATTGGCAATGGAGGCTGTAAAGGCGTTTCTTGACAGCATGAAGAAAATAGGTTACAGTAAGGAAAAGACAATAGATCTTATAAAGAAAAGTATAGATGAAAGGGGAGAGGGGAGCAATGAATGAAGTTATAATGAAATGCAGTGGTCTGTGGAAGAACTATGGCAATTTGTCTGCGCTGCGAAATATCAATTGTGAGATAAAGACCGGTAGGATATACGGGCTTTTGGGACCTAACGGCAGTGGAAAGACAACGCTTATAAAGATAGCGAACGGACTGCTTACACCATCTGCGGGACATCTCTACATAAACGGAGGTGATGTGGGTGTGGAAAGCAAGAAGGTAGTGTCATACCTTCCGGATTGCGTAGCGCTGCCGGAATGGATGAAGGTTGAGGAGCTTATAAGATTCTATGATGATTTTTATGAGGATTTCAATAAGGATAAGGCGAACGATATGCTTAAAAGACTCAACTTAAACGGTGAACAGAGATTTAAAACGTTGTCCAAGGGAAACAAGGAAAAAGTACAGCTCATACTTGTTATGAGCAGAGAGGCCAAATTATATCTGCTTGACGAGCCTATGGGCGGGGTGGATCCTGCAACGAGAGATTATATATTAAACACCATAATAACGAACTATTCGCAGGATTCGGCTGTGGTAATATCCACACATCTAATTTCCGATGTTGAGAACATACTTGATGAGGTAATATTTATAAGGGGCGGAGAAATAGTATTGGAGGACACTGCTGATAATATCAGAAGTCAGAACGGCAAAAGTGTCGATGCTTTATTCAGGGAGGTATTCAGATGTTAAGAAAATTATTTAAATATGAAATGAGAGCGACCGGACGTATATTGTTGCCTGCGCTCGGAGTAACATTGATAATGGGGATAATAAACGGACTCATGTATATGTTCATGCCGAATATCGAGTCTCCGAACACGGTATACGCTACTCTTTCTATCGTGTTTACCGTGCTTCTTGTGCTTGTATCCGTGGCAACGATTGTATTGAGCTATGTTTATGCGATATACAGATTTCAGCGTAATCTGCTCGGGAAAGAGGGATATCTTATGAACACCCTGCCGGTGAGCACAGCGCAGAATATACTTGCAAAGTTGTTTACGGCTATGATATATGAGGCTCTCGCGATACTTGTTGTAATATTTACATATGGTATATTTATGACTTTGATATTAAGTCATGATGTAAGTTTTGTCGAATTCTGGAGAGATTTATGGAATGCGATAACTGCTGGTTTTTCTCAGCTGACAGGCGAAGCGTGGCTCGTATTTGCGGAATTAGCGGTTTTGTTAATAATCTCATTGGCGTATTCCAATCTTATGTTCTATACGTGCATGAGCATAGGATATTCGTCTAACACACATAAGGCGATCAAGTCCGTAGGAGTATATGTGGGACTTTATATGGTGTGCCAAATAATAGGCACGATACTTATGAGCACATTTGCTATCAGTGTCGGCACGAGTGATCTTAACAGTATACGGTCGCTTCATATGCTTATGATAACCGGTATTGTATTTGAAGCGGTGATCGCGGCGGCATACTGGTTTATAACGAATTATTTTATGAAGAGGAGATTGAATTTACAGTGATCGTATACAGCCGCAGAACTTTGCTCTGCGGCTGAAGGTTATGTTCACCAATTGGAGGTAAGCGTTATGAGGAAAAGAATTTTAGCGGGGATATGTGCCGCGGTCATATCGGTGATGCCTGTAGGCGCGTTTGCCGCGGATGATACGCAGGCTGTACAGCAGGATATAACCGCGGCAGACGTGGTTATGTCTACGGGTGTTACAAGTATGCAGTATGCGTTGATAGACAACGGTGAGATAGTTGTCTCAGATACAGAGGGAATGTATTCATTGTCCGAGCCTGATGCTTTGAGTGCGGATACGATGTATGGTGCCGGTTCTGTGAGTAAAATGTTTACAACGGCATGTGTCATGAAGCTATATGAGGACGGATTTCTGGATATCGATAAGCCTGTAACGGAGTACATACCGGAATTTACGATGGCGGATGAGAGGTATAAGGATATAACAGTGAGGATGCTTTTAAACCATTCGTCAGGGCTTATGGGCTCGACTACGAGCAACGCGTTTTTGTATAATGACAATGATACCTATGCGCATGACGCGCTTCTTGACGAGCTGAAGGACCAGAGACTCAAAGCGGATCCGGGAGCGTTTTCTGTCTACTGTAATGACGGATTCACGCTTGCTGAGATAGTGGCTGAGCGCGTCAGCGGAAAGGATTTTACGACGCTTTTGAGGGAGATGATAACAGAGCCTCTGGGACTTTCGAATACAAAGACGCCGCTTGATGAATTCGACCGCGGGAGACTTGCGAAGGCATATAAAGCGGGAACTGATCAGGAGCTTCCGGCGGAGAACATAAATATTATAGGCGCGGGTGGAATATATTCTACAGCTGAAGATCTGTGCGTATTCGCACAGATATATATGGGAGACACAGATGTTCTTTCGACCGAGACAGCAGAGCTGACGGCTGTTTCCGAATATGAGAAAGGAATGCATCCCAGCGGTGAAAGCTATATAAATTATGGTCTCGGTTGGGATGATGTAAGCAGCTTCCCGTTTGAACGTTACGGAATAACTGGACTTACAAAGGGCGGCGACACTTTAAATTATCATGCATCGCTGGTCGTGTTGCCCCATCAGCATATGGCGGCCGCGGTAATGACATCGGGAGGGTCAAGTCTTGTAAATATGCTCTTTGCAAACAGACTTCTCCTTGACAGGTTAAAAGCAAACGGTATTATAGCTGAAGAGCTGCCTGATGAGGTGTTTGAGGTGTATGACACTGTACCGATGCCGGAGGAATATACCGAGTATTCCGGGATATATGCCCTTACCGGAAGCGCGTATGATGTCACGGTAAATGCCGATGGAACATTGACTCTTGCCGTATGGGGCGCTGAGGATATGGATCCGTCCCTTACGACTGTGAATTATGTCTATACTGACAACGGTATATTCGTGCCGGCAGATGAGACTTCAAAAAATCAGCAGCGCCTTGAATTTGCGGAAGAAAATAGCAACACATATATCAAGATGAGCGTGTATCAGACGGTGCCCACACTCTGTCAGATAGCTGGATCTGATTTTCTTGCGCAGAAGCTTGAGCCGGAAGAAGGCGAGGAGATGTCGGAGGTTTGGAAAAATAGGGTAGGCAAGAAGTATTATCCGCTTAATGAAAAATACAGCTCTGCAGTATACGCGCTTGGAAATATAACATCTGAACTTCTTATCGATGAAGAACTGCCGGGATATATCAGTATGGAGAAGATCGTGGATGAAGATACAGCCGAAGCGACCATAGAGATCCCCGGAACAGCCGGAAGGGATATGAGTGATGTAGAGTTTAGGGAAAGTGACGGAAGAGAGTTAATGTATGCATCGAACAGTGTTTTTGTGAGCGAGGATGATGTAGATGACATATATATCGGCGGAGACGCGGTGTGTACGATACTTGAAGACGGATTTGCAAGATGGTATACTGTCCCGGTCACTGAAAAAGAGCTTACCATGCGTACGGAGATACCGGAGAATGCGTCATTTGCGGTGTTTGACAGCGCGGGGACCAATACATCATTTTCTTGGGCAGACGGGTCAACAGTTGTGGCTCTTCCTATGGGCGGAAGCGTGGTGTTCGTAGGTGATGCGGGAAGTGAGTTTAGTATACACATAGATTGATATACCCGTTTTGGGGGAGGACACAATTAAGTATGAAGAAGATATTATTGGCAGCCGGTGTTATAGTTTTGGCGGCGGCTGTTGTTTTGGGAGTAGGACTTATGCTCGGAACAAGGCAAGAGATAGACAATATTGCGTCTTATACCGAAAATATGAAGAAGACACAGAAGATAACGGTAAAGGATGCGGAATCGCTTGAAGAGATAGCCGATATAACAGGGTCTGAAGAGATACAGGATTTTGTGGAGCATCTTGATATTGCAGAATGGAAGCTCAAGGATATGCCTGAAAACGCAGAACCGAGCAGAGAATACAGTTTTTCACAGCAGAAGACGGTAACGCTCGGAGAAACTGAAAAGGATGATAAGATTTATCCCGTATGCAGTATTATAACCTATAAGGATATGCTGTATATGACATTTTCTGCAGGCGGAATGACAATGGACTTTGAAATTCCGAAGTCTGTGTATGATTATCTTGATACAGCCGGAAATCGGTAATATATCGATTTAAAATATTATTAAATATGTTTAACGAGAGCTTAAATTTTTTGAATTTTTGATTACATAGATTTTTATAATATTTGATACGGATATGTATTTTATGCCGCCGAAAATATCTTCGGCGGCTGCTTTTTTGCATAGATATCAATAATATTAACAGAACGTGTTTGCTTACATAGAAATAACGCTTTTTTTAAGAAAAAAAAGGTAGATATCTTTACATTGGCTTGCTAAAATATTTATTGCGGGATCGAGAGAGAACGCAGCGATAAAGATCGCGTCAATTGTTATATAAGTAAGGGTGGTTGCGAAGCGGTAGCTTCGCGATCACATATCATCAAGTAAAGAGAGGGAAAATAACTATGGAATGGAAAAAAGCAGTTTCCGTATTAATCACCGCTGCTGTCGCGGGAAGCGCTGCAACAGCGTTCGCATGGCAGCCGCAGAGCGACAAAGAGTGGGAGGCGGCACCGACAGATGGCGTTGCTGCACGATTTTTTGTTGGAAGTGATGTTCATATCGGTCGTGACAACAATGCGTCTGATAAGCTGGAAAATGCGCTGAATGTGTTCAATACGGTAGACCCGAATGCGGATGCTGTATTGCTGGTGGGGGACATTACGAATAACGGAAGAGAGTCCGAGTACAGCACTCTGATGGACATAATCAATAGGTCGCATTTTGCAAACGGTAGCGATGTGACAAAGACCATACTTGCGATGGGAAATCACGAGTTCAACACAGCGGGTGGTGCGGCTGAAAGATTCGAGAATGGAACAGGTCAGGATAACACAGGCGCTTACTATTTTTATAAAAATGATGATCCGGCTCAAGGGCTTGTTGCCACTGTGATAAAGCTCGGCGCTTCAAATTATAGCGGAGATTATACTGGCTGCTATGATTTCTTGAAGTCAGAGCTTGAAAAAGCGAATGCTGCAAATCCGGAAGCGCCTGTTATCATAATGGGACATCACGGAATACGAGATACGGCATATGTAACGAATGAATGGTACGGAAATTACGGCAAGGGCAGCGATAAGGATATGGTGGCGTTGCTTGAACAGTATCCGCAGGCTATACATATCTCAGGACATTCGCATGCTACTCTTGAGGATGCGCGTTCAATATATCAGGATGACGGATATACAGCTATTCAGGATGCTACAATAGGAGCGTATTTTGAAAATGAGTCAGGAACTGTCGATCCGTCATCAGGTTCGGGTGTGACGCGTCCGGCTGATTCGGAGGAATCATCGCAGGCATTAAGGATCGATGTAATGGATGACGGAACAGTGCAGATCTATAGAATGGATTTTACGGATTGTGAATATATGTATGAGGAAACACCTTGGACATTTGACGCAAACGATGTTTTGGACCGTCCATATACCTCGGTGAGAACGGGCGAGGCCCCGGCATTTGGCGCTGATGCGGAAGTGACCGTGTCGGATGCGGATGAAAAGTCTGTTGTTGTAAGCTTCCCATCGGCAATATCGGCTGATGAGTCGGACAATAATGATATGATAAGCAGATATAAGGTCGTGCTCACAGATCCTGAGACGGAAAGCTCTGTAACGAGATACGTTTTTGCGGATTATTACAAGAATCCCGATCGCCGTCGTGCTGACTGGGATGTTAAGATCACAGGTCTCAGTGAAGGAACAAAGTACGATGTTGCGGTAACCGCGGTAACATCATTCGGTCAGGAGAGCGCGCCGATAACGGGCGAGGCTCAGACAGTTGAGGATATATATGTTACTCCGACGGCAGACGTGCTTGATGTTGACTTTGAAAGAGACAACACAGGCGCTGATGCGAACGGACGTAAGCTTGATGTGTACGGAGCGCCGCAGATAAAGCATGATGACGAGATAGACAGAGACGTTATGGTATTCGATGGCGTTGACGATGGTCTCAGGTATACGATGTCAAGAGATATCTATGAGAAGCTCACATCAGATATAACTGTAGAGCTCTATTATAAGCCGCTTGATACAAAGAACAATGATCCTCTCGGAAGTACACAAAGTGCTGGTTTCTGTTTTGAGCAGAAGAGCGGAACAAATGACCTTCAGGCATGGGTGCATGTGGGCGGAAGCTATAAGAAGTCGACCGCAACCGTGGAGAAGGATAAGTGGAATCACGTGATGTTCACATACGACGGTTCATATGTAAAGATATACCTCAATGGTGAAGAGAAAGATTCGGTAAGCGCATCGGGCGAAATGTCTATAGGACCGCTTTATCTCTTCCTCGGTGGTGATTCAAAATCGGACGGAAGTCTTGAATATCCAGCAAATTGTGAAATAGCATTGGCGAAAGTTTATACAGGCGCTATGAATGCGGATGACGTCAAAAAGACATATGACGAAACAGTCAATGGAACACCTGCAACACCTTCACCTACAGCGACAGCAGCGCCTACAGTTACACCGTCTCCGGAACCTACGGAAACACCGTCAGCTACAACTTCCCCGGCTCCGACTGAGACACCTGATGAGAATGCGGTAAGCGCGTCGGTAAGCGGTCCGGAGCATGCCTCAAAAAATGAGTTGGTTCCGTATGTATTCTCGCTTAGCGGCAACACAGAAAAGCTTGAAACGATGCACCTCAATTTCACGATATCAGGAAGCGAGGAAGGAATGTTCCTCGGACAGACTCTTGATGGACTTAACAGCTGCAGTGTATACGCGCAGCAAAAAGAAACGTCAGAAAACGGTGATATCACATATGATGTAGTAATGGGCTATCTGCCTGGTACTGAGGATGAGGTCATCGCTGAGATAGGCGACATACTTCAGCTGAATGTAAGAATGGCTTCGGATAAGACCGGAAGCGTAAATGTTAAGCTCAACAGCATACTTTTCAACAGCGAAGTGACCGGCGGAGTGGACAGTAATGCAGATCTCGTAACAACGGTCGTATCAGATAAGTATGACGTAAATGGTGACGGAAAGCTTGATCTTGACGATATAGCGGATGTTCAGGGCTTTTACAGAGCGGAAAGCGGCGAAGAGAACTGGGCAGAGGCAGAGAAAGCAGACTTTAACGCGGACGGCGTTATCGATCTTACAGATCTTGTTGAGATCTCAAATGCTTATCTGAAACAGTGACAGACAGAAAAATATAAGACACAGATCAAAAAGGCCCCCTTGCTCCGAAGTGTGTTAGGGGGTCTGTGACTGAAATAAGATATAAAGTAAAAAAACTGCCGCCGCGGCGGCTTTTTGGAGGGATAGCATTGACAAATAAATTCAAGAGGATCTTTGCGGCGGCGTTTTCGCTTGTTATAATAGGGACATACGCCGAGGCAGCCGAGATAACAGTGTCTGACAGCCAGATAGAGCTGGAGGAAAATCAGACGGAGTTTTCATTTGATATAAACATAGAAGAGGACACGCTTTTGCCGGCGCCGAATTCGGGATAACATTGCCGGAAGGAATGACTTTGAGTTCGGTGGAATATATAGATGAGGATATCAAAAGTGTATCGCATACACCGGTAGTTGTCAAGAACGGACGTGCCTACTTCGGATTTTACAGTTCGGAAAATGTATTCAGCGGAGCGTATGATGCCGCGAAACTTACATTTGAGTATACCGGCGATGAGGACACAGAGATAAAGCTTGACAGTTCTCAGGTGGTGTATGTGGAAGACGACGGCACAACAAGCGGAGATAAAACATCTGCTCCGTTTACTGTGGAGATACTTCGCGCTGATGACAATGGCAGCGGCACCAACAGCGGCAGTTCCGGTGGGGGCGGAGGCGGCGTAACATACTATACCATCAGCTTTGACACTATGGGCGGAAGCCAAATAGACAGTCAGCGCGTAAGAGCGAACGGTACGATCGAGGAACCGGAGCCCCCTGTCAGAGACGGATACGAGTTCGGCGGCTGGTACACTGACAAAGAATTTACCGAAAAGTTTGATTTCTCGTCAAAAATAACGAAAAATATTACTTTATATTCAAAATGGACCGAGACAAATGATAATGGATCATCTTCTTCAAATGATGAATGGAAGAATCCGTTTATCGATGTGGATGAGACGGACTGGTTTTATGATGCCGTTCGTTATGCCGATATGAACGGACTGTTCGGCGGAGTAAGCGAAACGGAATTTGCGCCGGATATGAGCATTACCAGAGGCATGATGGTCACAGTGCTCCATCGCGCGGAAAACAGACCGGAGGCGGAGGCGTGTACGTTTGAGGATGTGGCAGACGATGCGTATTATGCCGAAGCGGTAGCATGGGCAGAGGCTAACGGTATAGTTAAAGGCTTTTCCGATTCGGAGTTCAGACCTGATGAAAGCATATCACGTGAACAGATCGCGGCTATAATGCATAGATATGCCGCATATAAAGATTGGAACAGCAACGAAGAGGGCGACATCAGCGTGTTTTCCGATTGCGGATCGATCTCTGACTGGGCAGTCGCGGATATGCGGTGGGCTGTCGGAGCAGGGCTGATCAACGGAAGGGGCGACACTGTGGATCCTCTTGGCTCTGCGACGCGCGCCGAAACAGCTGTGATCCTGCAGAGGTTTATCGAAGCAAACAAGTAATTTAAGTGTGGCACGGGACGCGTTGTTCCCGTGCTGTTTTTTGTGTGTTGGATCTATTCAGTTTAATTTGTTTAAAAAAGCGTGAAATTTTCAATTGATAATTGACAAATACCATCGTATGGTTATATAATATATGTAACCATTTACAGAAATTCTGTGAAACGAGAGGAGTAAAAACATGGGATATTATTTTGATGATTCAAAAAGCATATATGCATATGAGGGCACTGACGCAAAGGCTATTCTCTCGTCTTTGGCGTACCGTTTTATGGGTCAAAACCTCAAGCATGATCTATACTACAGAGCATATACCAACAAGGGTATAGTTCGTACAACAGACTATCGTTATCTTGTGGATTTCAACAAGATATTCCCTGAGAGCAAGGATAAGGACTGCGTTTGGGCGTTCACAAAGCTCTGGAGCGACGCGGAAAGCTCGAACGGTTTTGATATCAACTGCTTCGGACCGATGATAATGTATGTAAACGGAGAAGTAGCTTATAAGTCAGATATATTTAAAGAGAGATATTCGGAAACGGCAACGCGCGTGTTTATAAATCTTAAGCCTGGCTGGAACGATATACGTATCCGCTGGGAAAAGACGAAAGCCGGTTTCGGCGCGCAGTTCGGCACATGGATAGGAAAGTGGGATCTGTATACATTGATGCCAACAAAGGAGCGTGACGGACAGGAAGGCTTTGTATATACGGAGCTGGTTGACGACAGCTATGTTCCTGAATTCGAGATAGGTATGAGCGAGGCTGACTTTGATAAGAAGCTCTATCCGGATGTATCGTTTGCCGATGACGGCAAGGGACAGCTCACGCATATGTTCGGGACTCCCGAGGGCAAATATGCTATGGCATGGACGAAGGCGTTCTTTGACGAGATGGGCGGCAAGGCTTATAAGTTCCGTTTGAAGAGCATAGGCGCATGCAAGGTATATGTTGACCGCGAGGAGGTATACTCCACAGAGGGCGGCGATGCTGAATTTGATGTTGATCTCAAGTTTGGGACCCATGATATATTTGTTAAGTCGGTCTGCGGCGGAGACGATTGGGGCTTTGAGCTCACTGTGGACGGTATTGAGCTTGAAAGCGCTGCAGAGGTCAAGGGAACTGACGATGTATGGATGTACATAGGACCTTTTGAGGCTGATTTTGAATTCCCATATGACAGAGCCTGCGATATGCACCATGTTGTAGGCGAGCCGAAAACATATTGGAGACTCAATGCCGCAGATACTTTTGTTCGTCCGTACAATGAGAATACACTTTACGGTCGTTGGAATTATCCTCTCGGCGTAACGATCTATGGTCTCCTCCATACGGCATTGGAGCTTGGCTCGGAGGATATAAAGCAATATATACATGATCATGTTCAGCTCTGCTGCGATACGCTCGAATATGCGCTCTGGGATAAGGAGCAGTACGGCGGCGCTACATCGATACATAATTTGCTCACAAGTATCGACAGTCTTGATGACTGCGGCTCGTTCGCTTCAACTATGCTTGAGGTAAACAAGTATATGCCTCTTGACGGTGTTAAGGCAGTAGCTGATTATGTCGGTGATTTCATATTCAATAAGATGTCAAGACTGCCCGATGGTACTTTCTACAGAAAGGATCTCATGCACTCGTTCCACAACCAGACTCTCTGGGCGGATGATCTGTACATGAGCGTACCGTTTCTTACGAGATATTATAAGTTTACGGGCGATATAAAGTATGCTGATGATGCGGCAAGACAGTTCTTTGGATTCAAGAAGCTTCTGTACATGCCCGAGCAGCAGATAATGTCTCATGTGTATGACTTTAAATATGATACAAAGACAGGTGTTCCGTGGGGACGCGGAAACGGCTGGGTCGTATTCTCTATGACGGAGCTGCTTGCTGAGCTACCGGAGGATCACGAGCTCAGAGGCGATCTTATAGAATTTTTAAACACGCTCTGCGAGGGGTATCTCAAGCTTCAGGATGAGGACGGAATGTGGCATCAGGTAATAACCGACTGGGATTCGTATCCTGAGACGTCGTGCACATCTATGTTCATATACGCGTTTTCAAGAGGCGTAAGATACGGATGGCTTAGAGATCCTGAAAAATATGTGAAGTCTGTATATAAGGGTTGGAAAGCGATCTCAAAAACGAGCGTTGATTCAAATGGGAACGTTTACGGTGTATGCCGCGGCTCGGAGTTCTCGTTCATTCCGGATTATTATAAGTATGAGCTGGGCTGGAACCTTAACGATACGCATGGAACAGGCATAGTAATGCTTGCTGGTATCGAGGTAATAAGACTTAGTGATTTCCTTGCTTAATAAATAACACATAATGCGGCGGAACAATATGTTCCGCTGTATTTTTTTGTCCAAAAAGGAAGTTAAATTATTTTTTCATTGACTAATCCGAAAGGATAATATATAATATTAATGTGAAAAAATTGTGGAAATAAAGTGTATCATAGGTGCTGTGATACGTGGAGATTGTGAGATGAGACAATGGAATTGAGGATAGCAGTTTGCGATGACGAGAGCAAAGCGCTTGACGAGGAGATGGAGATGATAGGTAGCTTATGCGTTGAGAAGAATATTGAATTTTTGATCCATAAATATGATTCACCTGCCGATCTGCTTGACAGGGCTGAACAGTATGATCTTGCCGTGCTTGATATTGAGATGGAGGAAATGAATGGGATAGATCTTGCAAGGGGAATAGCTGAAAGGAACAGCCGTTGCCTTGTGATATTTGTAACGAATTATCCGTTTTATCTTGATAACGCATTCGACGTGAAAGCTATCCGATTTTTGGGTAAGCCTATCGACAGGCGCAGACTGAGCGTAGGCATTGACAGGGTTATTGAAAAGATAGAGTCGGAAACAAAGCGTATCATCGTTACCCGGCTTCGGAGCAAGCAAAAGGTCGAATTGAATATTTCTTCTGTGATCTATATTGCGAACTCAGGACGTCATACTCACGTGACATCGACTGTGTACGGTGAGTTTGAAGCGGAGGAGATCTTCTCCGATGTGAAAAATATGATAGAGAAAGAGGTGAATTATTTTTGCCAGCCTCATCAAAGTTATTATGTGAATCTTAAATATGTTGTAAAGTATACTAAGAGCAATGTCATCATGAGCTATGCCGGCAATAAATATACTGCGCTGATGACAAGGAGGAGATATAAGGAATTTGATGAAAGCTTTTTTATGCTGGCAAATAAGCTAGGATGAATACTATATTTGTTACCACCATACTTCCTATTATATCTGAATGCTTGATAATGATTTATTATACAAATTCAATTATGAAGTACAGACATTCAAGAATAAGAAGTAATATAATTATTGTATTTGGATATGCAGTATATTGTTTGGTATGTATGACCCAAAGTACAGCTGTTAATGTAATTGGCTTTATAGTGGTTAATGGTATCGTACTGTATGCTGGATTCATTGAAACATTAAGTGACATGCTTATAAAAATTGGAATTTTGACTGTCCTTATGATGTTTGGAGAGCTAGTTGCAGCACTTATTGTAAACGTGAAAATAGAGCCTGAACTATATCATACTATTACAACAGCAGATGATATTATATTTTATCTTACGTCAAAAGTTGTATACTGTGTTTTGGTAATAATACTTAGAAGGATATCCATAAGCAGAAGTCAAAAGTACAAGGCAAAGGAAGCATATTGGCTGCTGCTGCTTCCGCTGTCAACATGTATTTTTCTGAGTATATTCAATAAGATACATACACTTTTGAGCGGAGAGAATCAGTGGGTGGCAGTGTTGCTGTGCCTGTTGCTTATACTTACAAACTTTGTAGTTTATATAGTGTGCGACAGGATAATGGAAAAGAATCGAAAGATACGACACTTGCAGGCTTTAGAGAGCAAAAGAGAGACGGATCTTAAAAGTTACAGAGTCATAAAAGAAAAATATGACGATCTGAGGATAATGGTGCATGATTTTGAAAAGTATTGCAGAAATATCGAGGGAATGCTCAATGCGGATCAGAATGATGTCCGGTCTGTGATACACGACCTCGAGAATAAAAACAAAGAATTTCTGCTTACCGAATACACGAACAATAAAGCTTTGAATATACTGCTTTCACAGAAAGCAGAGGAATGTATCGGTGAGGACATCGTTTTTCAGATCTACGCGCAGGATATCGATCTTTCATTTTTGGCGGAACTCGATGTCGTTTCGATCTTTGCGAATTTGATGGACAACGCTATAGAAAGCTGCAGGCGCTCGGCAGAAAAGAGGATATTCCTCAGCGTTTACGGAATGAACGATGCCTATATCGTTATCAAAGTAGAGAACAGCTGCGGCAGACCGCCTCAGAATAACAATGGTCTGTTGATATCGTCAAAGGATGACAGTGATGTGCATGGTATAGGGATGGAAAGTATAAATCATGCGCTGGAGAGGTATGACGGGAGGTTAAAGTGGAGCTATGACCACAGTGCACGGGTGTTTAACACGCTGATAATAATAAATTATTTTGCGCTGAGCTGCCGGGAATCTACAGAACACGATCTGAAATGACCAATCCTGCAGAAAAATGACCAATCCTGCAGGCATTATTGACTTTTTTTCATGTTTGAGGTATCATTTTATTGAAATACAGCCAATGAAGCAGGCTGTATAAATCAATGAAAGGGAGCTGATACCAATGAAAAAGAAGTTGCAGAAGCTGTACACGGCGTTGCTTGGAGTTATACCTGTTGTAGCTACCTTCATGCTTGCATCGGTGGCCAATTCCTCAAGCTGTTGGTTCCAGGGGCAGGACGAACTTCCGAGCGGAGCTAAGAAGTACCGCAAATTCTGATAATGTTTAAGGCATTGTCAAAACGGTTGGTGGGCAGTGCAGTCCGAAAGGAGATCGTTAAGGCGGACGACGCGGAGGATTATACATATGGTCTGAATACATTTCTGACAACTTTCGCAAACATATTGTCCGCCTTGGCGATAGGACTTTTTACGAATATGCTTTTAGAGATCGCAGTGTTTATTATCGTTTATAAATGTATCAGAAAATATGTCGGAGGAAGCCATGCGAAAAATGCCGTTAGATGTTATATATCGTCATGTATAATATACGCGGCCGTATTGACAGCTATAAGATATTGGCCTTTCTCTGAGACCGTTACTGTTATGATGACCGTTGTATCGGCTGCTGTCATGTATGTGACAGCTCCGGTGGAAGCGGAAAAGA
The DNA here is from genome assembly GCA_904395315.1 of uncultured Clostridia bacterium. GTDB lineage: Bacteria > Bacillota > Clostridia > UBA1381 > UBA1381 > Ornithomonoglobus. The sequence continues at coordinate 53,248 of CAJFNT010000048.1, read as the reverse complement.
AACCCCTTGATGATATAGAGAGGAAGGTTTTTAAACGCAGAAGCGTGATCGTGGTAAGCATATTCCTTGCAGTATTTTTTATACTGAACTATGTCGGCTTTATACCGTACGGAGAAAGATTTGCGGTGGTCACAGCTGTCGGGATTATCACTGTGGCAATATTTGCGGCTGTTGGATGGATCATGCAGCAGAAAAGACGCACTAAAGCTGTCCTCTGATATGGGGGCGGCTTTTTATGATTTTTCGAATCGTGCACCAATACTGTAGAAATAAGACCAATCCTGCATATGGTATTGACTTATCAAATGTTATATAGTAAAATTATATTGTGGTAGGTGATTGTTAGATGAATGTGTCACAATTGCCTATTATATTGTAAATAAAGGAGCTTCTTAATTTACAATGCTCACAATTTTTCACGTCTCGGTTTCTTTTCTTTCCATGAAAACCGATAAATGAATGGGACCGGGAGGCAGTTTTGTGGCTTCAAAGTCGCTTTCAAGCCCCGAACGGGAGAGGTTTTCTGCCGGCGGAAAACAGGGCTTGAAAAATACGCAGCGAGCGAAAGTCTATATGTGTGGTATCTGATTGCTTGGACCGGTAAAGCGAAAGGGTACTTACGATATAGCACTTTGCGGTGTATAAGTAAAAATGAATATTTTAAAGGGCGTATGCTCTGATTTAACAGCAACATTTCGTTTTCTGTGCACACATAAGAGTGTTACTTTTTGATAAAATATTGTCGATTAAGTTGTGCCGAATGGTGTTCATAGGAGACTGAGATCTGATTGGCCGTTCGGCTGTGCCGTTAAAGTCTCCCGGAGACGGCATGAGCCGGCGGGCTTTTAGGGTATACTCATTTGCATATTTATGTATGAGTCGGGTGTATGCCAAAGTTTATACTTTGGCGTCACCGCCGATCTTTTTCTTTCATTTGCAGTAAAAATGATGAATTTTGTCAAACACACTTTACAAATCAAAAAAGTATGATATAATAGTATCGTTATTTCGCTATATTGATAGTATGAAACAGGTGGTATGATGATAGATATTATATTGTGCGCGGCATATCTTGCCGTTTTGGGAAGTGTGTCTTTTTTTATTGGGAGACTGCTGCCTAAAAATATGTTCAAAAGTGACAGATCCTTTCATATATTCGGATTTGAGAAAAACGGAAAATTCTATGAGAAATTTGGGATCAAACGGTGGAAAGACAGGCTGCCGGATATGAGCAGGATATTTCCGTCGCTTATGCCTTCAAAAAATGGTATTGGAGACGTCAGTTACGATATAATGATAAGAGAGACTCGGGTGGCAGAGTTTACACATGCGTTTATTGCTGTCCTCGGTTTTCCGTGCGTTTTGATAGCGCCGGGCGCGGCGGGCACGGTGATATGGCTGCTATGGGTACTGGGAAATATTCCGTTTATAATGATCCAGCGGTACAACAGGCCGAGACTTGAAAGACTGGCGGCGCTTGACAAAATACGCCGTGAGAAGATTCGGAGGAAGGGAGCTTGTGGCAATGAAGATATTGATACTGAGCTGCAATACCGGTGAGGGGCACAATTCATGCGCGGCGGCAGTGCATGAGTTTTTTGAAAAACGCGGTCATTTATGCGATACGGTAGATGTTTTGGGATTTGTATCAAAGAAATTCTCAGGTTTTATCTCAAAATGGCATGCTCGCATATACAGACATATGCCTAAGCTTTTTGACGAAGGATATGATTTTGCGGAGAGGCATGACGAGATATTCGATGAGAATGCGCCTGTATATAAAATGCTGACCGGCGGCACTGAGCGGCTTAATAATTACATAGAGAGCCGTGAGTATGATATTATTTTATGCACGCATGTGTTCTCTTCTCTCATACTTACCGATATTAAAAACAGCTACGGTACAAAGGCAAAAACAGGTTTTATAGCCACGGATTATACATGCAGTCCGAGTACCGCCGACAGTGATCTCGATCATTACTGCATACCCGACGAATCGCTCAGGGATGAATTTGTGAAAAAAGGGATCCCGAGCGAGAAGATAACGGCTACGGGAATACCCGTGCGCAGCTGTTTCCTTGAGAAAAGAGATAAGGCCGCGGCAAAGAGTAGGCTCCATATCCCTGCAGATCATGATCATATCCTTATAATGTGCGGAAGTATGGGATGCGGTCCAATCTCGAAGCTTACAAAAAATTTGAGCGGACAGATGCCGGAAAACGTTGAGATAACTGTGATATGCGGCACAAATAAGACATTGCGCAGACGGATGAGTTTTCGCTTTCGAAATAATGAAAGAGTGCGTGTGTTTGGATTTGTGGAGAAAGTTGATGAGCTTATGGACAGTGCCGATCTGTATATAACAAAGCCCGGAGGCTTGAGCATAACGGAGGCGGCGCATAAAGCGCTTCCGATGGCGTTTATGAATGTGGTAAACGGATGTGAGATATATAACATGAAGTATTTTGTTGACAAATGCTTTGCGGTCTGTGCCAAAGCGTGTGATTCGATTGAGAATATCTGCGTTGATATGCTTACAGACGGTAAAAAGCTTGCTGATATGGCTTTTAAGCTTGGGCAGGATTTTTCACAAGACCCGATGAATAAGATTTATGAGATATTTGCAGGAGATTCTGAGTATGACAAGGGAAAAATATGAAAAGAAAAAGTATAAGGCGGTCGATTACAGAAAGCTCAGACCGGGCAATATAAATTCTTCGGAATTTAGCCATCTTAAGCTTTTGCTTTTCTGGCCGGTATTTGGTTTTATGTTCTTATTTGTGGAAAGGATCGGCGTGCGTTCGAGCTATTTTCCCATTCATTGCGCGCTGGACGACCGTATACCGTTCTGTGAGTTTTTTTTAATACCGTATTTGTTTTGGTTCGTGTTTCTTGTGGGCATACATATATACACGCTGCTTTTTGATGTGGCGGCGTTTAGAAGAATGATGAGATTCGTAGCGGTAACTTATCTGATCGCTATAATAGTATATCTTGTATTTCCGAACTGCCAGGAGCTGAGGCCGATCGAATTTGCGCGTGATAATGTATTTACGCGGTTTATGGCATGGTTTTACACATTTGACACGAACACAAACGTATGCCCGTCGATCCATGTTATAGGCTCGGTTGCCGTAATGTTTGCCGCGTGGGACAGCGAGCGTTTTAAAACTCCGGCGTGGAAAACAGCGTTTGCTGTTACTACGGTGCTTATATCGATATCTACGGTGTTTTTGAAACAGCATTCTGTGGTTGATGTTATAGCGGCTCTGCCTGTATGCGCGATAGGGTATGTGGTTGCATATATGCTCCCTAACGCGCTGCGTTCGAAAAAACATAATGTCAGCATCTGATAGGGAATAAAAAAGCGATGCGCCGCGGAATTTCCGCGGCGCATCGCCTTTAAGATCTATTAAAGCAGTTATTCGATTTCAAGTCTCTTGCTTCCGCCTGAAGTTATCTCTTTCTTAGGCATTGTGAGTGTGAGCACACCGTTATGGTATTTAGCCTTGATCTCGTCAGCCTTTACGTTCGACAGATCGAACGATCTGCTGTATGAACCGTAAGAACGTTCACAGCGGATATATTTACCGTGCTTATCTTTATCTTCATGATCGGAATGTCTCTCGGCGCTGAGTGTCAGCGTATTGCCGTTGATGTCCAGATGGATATCATCTTTCGAGAATCCCGGCATGTCAGCTTGGAGTTTATAATGATCTCCCTCGTCCGTTATATCTGTTTTAAAGTCGGCAATAGAACCGTCGTTAAAGAAATCAAACGGATCGCTGAAAAAGTTTCTTTCAAAATTGTCCATCTCGCGGAACGGATTGTAGACCGATAAACCATTGTTTCTTCTTCTCAACATAATAATACCTCCTTATTAAAACGGACACATACTGTCCATAACAACTGTATTTATATGCGTTCGGTATAAGATACTTTTGTTTATATCGGACGTTGCCTGCAGAACTTGGGAATGCCGTTAAGCGTCATAAGAGCTTGCTTTCGGTATGCCATATAAATGGCTGCTGTTTTTTTGTTAGGCTTTCTTTCCCTTTCTACATTTATTATTATAGCGCTAATGTGTTATGATTCAATGACATAAATATGAACAGTGTATTAATTTTAGCACTCAATGAACGAGAGTGCTAACAAAAAACTTCTCTATGACATACATTTTTCTGATCCGGGTAAGGTATATGTTAAAAAATAAAAAAAGTCTGAAAAAAAGCTTGACAAATTGACGAATATTGAATATAATAAAAACGGTGTCTAATTATATTTGGAAATAAATGCGGTCGAATGGGGCCGCGGAGTGATTTGTTTAGGAGGTGTATATAACAATGAAAATGACATTTCAGCCGAAGAAAAGACAGAGAGTAAAGGTTCATGGCTTCAGAGCGAGAATGGCTACAAAGTCGGGCAGAAAGGTACTTGCGGCAAGACGCGCAAAAGGCAGAAAGATTCTTACAACTTCGGATAAATAATTATAGGAGGGTCGTCTCGGTATCCGTGCAAGCGGATATTCCTATGAGACGCTCTTTTTGTATCTTGGCGGGACGGCGAAGATGATCTTGCGGTCCGGCCTGTGTGTTTTTACCGGAAGTTATGCAAAATTTGCGGTTCGCGGGCAGGAGAAAGTTTCCGCTCGCGTTCGGTATTTTGCCGAAAAGGAGCGTGCTTTAATTGAAAAATACTCAGCCGCTTAAGCTTAATAAGGATTTCAGAAGACTTTATTCAAGAGGCAAGTCTGCTGCCGGCGGATTCGTGGTAGTATATTATATGCGCAGCAAACGTGGTTTTTGCAGAGCGGGATTTACGGTAAGCAAGTCGGTGGGCAAGGCAGTTGTCAGAAACAGAACAAAACGGCTTATGCGCGAAAGCTACAGACAGCTTGAGAACAGGCTTTCGGGAAATTCCGATATGGTGATAGTGGCGCGGAACCGCGCCGCCGGGAAGAGTTTTGCGCAGATCTCAAAGGATCTCGAATATGTGATGCGCACGCTGGGGCTTATAGGTCCCGCCGTCGCTGATAAACAAAAGGAAACTGATATCCGATGATTATGAAGAAGATACTTATTTTTTTGATTCAGTTTTACAGACACCAGATCTCACCGCTTAAAGGTGCCGGTTGCTGCAGGTTTATTCCGACCTGTTCGCAGTACGCGCTTGAAGCGGTAGAAAAATATGGCGCGCTAAAGGGAGGTTATCTCGCGGTCAGGCGTATTCTTCGCTGTAGACCGTTCGGAGGCGGAGGGTATGATCCCGTGCCGTAACGACGCGTGCGCCGGAAAGGATATTTTATGTGGCATTATATCGTCATGGGTATGGGCTGGATCATAAAGACTATTTATGAACTGGTCCAGAATTATGGTGTTGCGATTATAATTTTCACTGTTTTGATAAAGAGCATATTGCTTCCGCTCAATATAAAATCGCAGAAGGCCATGAGAAAACAGCAGAAGATACAGCCGCTTGTGGCTGAGCTTCAGCAGAAATATGCCAATGACCAGGCAAAGCTTCAACAGGAGATGATGAAGCTTTATAAGGAAAACAACGTGAGTATGTCAGGCGGATGTCTGCCGCTTCTGATACAGATGCCGATCCTTCTTGCTTTGTATCAGGCTATAAGAAGACCGCTCACATATATGTTTAATGTTCCGTATAAGGATGTTCCGGCTGATATCATAGAGAAGGTGGACAGCCTTAAAAACGCAATGATCGAAAAGTTCCCGGATGTGATAGGATCGCTGAAAGATATGGATGCGACACAGCTGCTTGATCAATCACAGATACAATTGTCTGACTGGGCGCATAGGATCTTCGGCAGTGCGCATGAATGGTATATAAACTTTAATTTTCTCGGACTCGATCTTTCAAAAACACCGTGGTCAGCGTTTAGTTACTTGTCGGATATAGGCAATCACCTTGATACGGTAATGCTTCTTATTATCCCGATACTTTCGCTTATTGCTTCGATCGTTCAGAACAAGATATCGATGCATATGTCGGGGCAGGATAAGAGCAAAGCAAATGATCAGGCTGCCGCTATGAGCAGAGCAATGGTTTGGATGATGCCGGCGATGTCGGTATACTTTACATTGATCCTGCCCGCCGGACTTGGTGTTTATTGGATAATAAGCAGCTTGATACAGATAGTTCAGCAGATCGTATTATACTATTATTTTGAAAAGAAAGGGGAGGACTTAGTTGTCAAAGTTCCCGAAACAAAACAGCACAACCATAGAAAAAAAGGCAAGAAGCGTTGACGAGGCAATAGCTGAAGCTCTTGAAGAACTCGGAGCTGGAAGAGAAGATGTTTCTATAGAGATAATTCAGGAGCCTTCAAAGGGATTTCTCGGTCTTGGCGCAAAAGAAGCGATAGTAAAAGTAAGTCTTCTGTCAAATGACGGCTCTGAAACATATGAGGAGAAGTCAGTTGAGACTGAGCCTGCCGTATCGGAGGAAGTTCCGAAGGCCGCAGAGGCGGATGAGGAACAAGAAGAGGTAGAACTTGTATATTGCGATGAGTCACCTGCCGAAAATGCCAGAAAGTTTATAAGCGATATACTCAATGCGATGGGGCTTGACGTGAAAGTTACGGCGGTGCTTGAGGATGATATCGTAAAGATAAACCTTGACGGTGAGAATATGGGTATAGTAATAGGCAAGCGCGGAGATACTCTTGACAGTTTGCAGTATCTTACATCACTCGTTGTAAACCGTGCTTCGGAAGATTATATAAAGATATCCATAGATACGGAAAACTACAGAGAGAAGCGTTCTGAGGCGCTTGAGGCCCTTGCGGAAAGACTCGCGGCAAAGGTTGCGAGAACTGGCAAGAAGTTTACTCTTGAGCCGATGAACCCGTATGAGAGACGTATCATACATTCGAGTCTTCAGGATAATGAGGATGTAACAACATTTTCTGTCGGACAGGAGCCGTACCGTAAAGTTGTTATAGCTCCGAAGAATCCGAGACCATACGGACGCCGCGGCGGATACGGAAGGAACCGTAAGCGTCAGCCGGGAGGCGGAAGAGGCGGCTATAGCCGTCAGTCTTATGAAAGACGTGAGAGAACCGAGAAGAAGAGCGGCAGAGGTCCCGTTACATATAAAGCGGACTTCAAGCCACAGCAGCATAAAGCTGAATACAAGAACTTCGAAGAGTATCTTGCGGCTCACTCAAAAGATTGATAATAACGAATAGAGCTGTCGCTTTTAAGGATTCTTAATGCGACAGCTCCATTGTTTTTATTCGGTATCGTTTACTATATATCCGACTATTTTTTCTATTGTTCTTATGGGTGCGTCTTCTGCTGTGCCCCATTCCATATCCTTGTTCCTGTAGTCAAATTTCAATGTGAATTTATGTATATCGTTTTGCATCCTCTCAAGCTCGGCAATTTCCTTGCGTATGAGCGCTGATAGGAATGCTCCGTATTTTGAGTTTTTTGAGCAGTAATCCGAGAGCATTTTGAAATGATGCAGACATACGCCCTTGGAACGGTCAAATTTCTCCTTGAACTTGTCGTCATTGTCCCACATGTATACGAGCACATCTATATACCGTTCCATTGTATGATCTATTTTTTGACAGATCATACACTCGTTTTCGACTGAACCAAGCATCGATGATATTTCCCCGGCGGTTTTTCCGGCACCGCTTTTTTTGAAAATACCTCCGGACTGCTTCTCAAGCGATCTTGCGTCTTTTTCATATTTACCGATCTTTTTTCGAAGCTCGTCAAGATGAGTGTCGAGGATAAGCGCGAGAGGGAGCTTGTTCGGCGCTGAGAACATCATATCAAAATGGCGGCGGCAATATCCTTTTTCATTTGATTCTGTCCTGTAATCGGGTTCCATCATAGCCGCGCCGAGAGAATATTTTACCGCTTCGCTCTCAAGTGATTTCTCAAGTTCGCAGAGCGGGCATTCGCAGTCTTTGTCATACGCTTCGTTGACCGGTATGGTATAAATTTTTTCTTTCATGTAGGTCCATCTCCTTTTTATTATCTGAAAAGTCCGATCGTTTCACTCACGGTTTTCACTCCAAAAACTTTTATCTCATTAGGGATCTTTATGCCTTTGAGCGATTGCTTGGGAGCTATCGCTGTTTTAAACCCGAGGTTTGCCGCTTCTGTCAGCCTTTTTTCAAGCTGCGAAACAGCGCGTAATTCTCCGCCCAGACCGACTTCACCCATAAATATCATGTCAGAGGGTATTGCTGTATCAGCGCGGCTTGCGGCTATTGCGGCACATATACCGAGATCTGCCGCGGTTTCATCTACTTTGAGCCCGCCCGCTACATTTATATATACATCATAATTTGAAAGGTTCATTCTTGCGCGTTTTTCAAGCACCGCTATAAGCAGCAGCACTCTGTTCAGATCTATCCCCGAGCTCATTCGCCGCGGGTTACCGAATCCTGTCGGAGTTACAAGCGCCTGTATCTCGGCGAGAATGCCTCTCGTTCCCTCCATAGCGCAGATTATCGCACTGCCTGAGATGTTTTCGGGTCTTCCCTCTAAAAGTGCTTTAGAAGGGTTTTCGACTTCCGCAAGACCTGTGTCACGCATTTCGAAGACGCCTATCTCGTTTGTGGATCCGAAACGGTTTTTTACGGCGCGGAGTATTCGGAATGAAAGCTGTCTGTCGCCTTCAAAGTACAGGACGCAGTCGACCATGTGTTCAAGGACTCTTGGTCCGGCAAGGGCCCCGTCTTTTGTAACATGTCCCACTATAAATATAGAGACTGAAATGGATTTTGCCAGACGCATAAGAGCGTTGGTGGTCTCACGGACCTGCGGCACGCTTCCGGAAGCTGATGCGATAGCGTCTATATGCATCGTTTGTATCGAATCTATTATTACTATGTCGGGTCTCATGTCTGTTATAGCGCTGAGGATCGTTTCGACATCGGTTTCGGAAAGGATATACAGATTGTCAGTGCGCACTCCGAGTCTTTCAGCGCGCAGTTTGATCTGCTCCGCGGATTCTTCGCCTGATACATACAGGATCTTTTTTGTTTTTCCCGCATTTTCGCATATCTGCAGAAGCAGTGTGGATTTTCCTATTCCCGGATCGCCGCCTACAAGTATAAGCTCTCCGTTTACTACTCCGCCGCCGAGGACTCTGTCAAGCTCGCGCATGCCTGTGGAAAATCGTGTATCGGTGCTGTATTTTATGCTGTTTATATGCTGAGGTCGGTTTAATGTGCTTTTTGCGGCAGTGCTGATAGATGAGGCGCCTTTTGTCTTGGTGATAGGTGACACAGGAGCTTCAAGAGTCTCTATAAGTGTGTTCCAGCTTCCGCAGCCCGGGCACTTGCCGAGCCATTTCGGTGATTTATATCCGCATTCATTGCATATATATGTTGATCTTGATTTCACATCGTTCCTCCGTTTTTTTGTTCATGAAACTTATATCTGTTAAACGGATCGCGAAATATTTGTTTTGCATCCGCCTATATACTTATTATATATCATGGAGAGTTTTTTAGCAATACATTTATCCGAATATTCTATATATTAAATATTTTATATTGATTGAGAACGTGTTACAAATATTACAATTCGCATTAAATGTAATATAGTTTATTACATAAAGATTACACAGTGTTACATAAATATGATAAACAATTATGTAATCCTCATTATCCACATATTTATCCACACTTATGCGCAGCCGTTTTTGGTATAAACACATATATCCGCGTGAGTTGTCCTCTTTATTCACACCAACTGTGGATAAAACAAAAGATTATGGGGTAGACATAACATAGTTATTCACAGTGTTGTTGATAATACAGTGGATAAACTAAGTTGTGTATGCAGCTTGGAACATAAGCTAAAATTTTACGAGTTTTTTCTTTACAGCGGGTAATTTATATGTTATAATAAACACGACTTAGGAAATAAAGACGAAAAATCGTCTTTATTCTGGATGTGTTTATTGTGATAGCGCAGGGCAAAGCTTAATGTGTCGATAGATACTGAAGTGTGCAGGATAATGCGGCGCGCTATACGTTTTACGGAGGTAATCGGATGCGTCTTTATGGATTCAATAATCTGACAAAATCGCTGAGTTTTAATATTTATGATGTTTGTTACGCCAAAACAAACAGAGATCAGCTTGAATATATAGCCTATATCGATTCACAGTACAGTTCCGATAGGCTTACGAATATTTTGTATAAGCTGACAGATATGATAGGCGCGCATGTGCTGAATGTATCGAAACAGGATTATGAGCCGCAGGGAGCATCAGTGGCATTTCTGATAGCTGAGACAAGTGTGGACAGGGACTGCGGAGGAAAAGAGAAACAGAAAAAAAGCAGCGGAACAGAAACACCTGAGATAATTGTGGGACATCTTGATAAAAGCCATATAACAGTTCACACATACCCGGAATTTCATCCGGAAACGAGCATTGCTACATTTAGAGTTGATATAGATATAGAGACCTGCGGACATATTTCGCCGCTGCACACTCTTGATTATCTCATAGGCAGCTTTGATTCCGATATAATAACTATGGACTATAGGGTCAGAGGCTTTACGAGAGATGTAAAGGGCAGGAAGTTGTTTTTGGATCACGAGATGACGTCTATACAGGATTATATTGATGAGGCGACACTTGATATATATAATGCGACAGATATAAATGTCTATCAGGCTAATATGTTCCACACAAGGCTTATGATAAAGGAACTTGATCTTTCAAATTATTTGTTTAATACGAACGCTTATGATCTTTCGCCGGAGGAACGGGAGAGAATACTTGAGAATCTCCGCAAGGAAATGATAGAGATCTACAGCGGGAAGAATGTTTTTCACAAATAGCGGCGTGTGCCGACGTGGTAAAGGGGAATTGCGGTATGGATCAGAACAGAGCGCCGGTATATGAGGCTCTTACTAACTTGAAAAATATGAGGATCGTCCCGTTTGACGTTCCGGGACATAAGCGGGGCAGAGGAAACAGAGAGCTGACCGAATTTTTAGGCAAACAGTGTATGGAAGTGGATGTAAATTCCATGAAACCGCTTGATAACCTGTGTCATCCGGTCTCTGTAATAAAAGAGGCTGAGGAACTTGCAGCCGACGCGTTCGGCGCGGCGCATGCCTTTTTTATGGTTGGGGGCACAACGTCTGCTGTGCAGAGTATGATACTTTCGGCTGTAAAGGCGGGAGATGAGATAATACTGCCCCGAAATGTGCACAGAAGTGTGATAAACGCGCTTATACTGTGCGGAGCTGTCCCTATATATGTAAATCCGGAAACAAACGCGCGGCTGGGGATATCTCTTGGGATGCGTGTTTCAGAGGTCGAGCGCGCAATAAAGGAGCATCCGTCAGCAAAGGCGGTTGTAGTGAATAACCCCACATATTATGGGATATGCTCCGATATAAGATCCATAGTTGAGCTGGCTCATAGGCATGGTATGCTCGTGCTTGCCGATGAGGCGCACGGCACGCATTTTTATTTCGGGAACGATATGCCTGCGGCCGCGATACATGCCGGCGCGGATATAGCGGCGGTCAGTATGCATAAATCCGGAGGCTCTCTCACGCAAAGCTCGTTTTTGCTGACCGGTCCCGGAGTGAATTCGGATTATGTTCGTCAGATAATAAATCTTACACAGACTACAAGCGGTTCGTATCTGCTGATGTCGAGCCTTGATATATCAAGACGCAATCTGGCGCTGAACGGAAAAAGAATATTTGACAGGATAAAGGCGCTTGTAGAGTACGCGCGGGATGAGATAAATGAGATAGGTGATTATTACGCGTATTCCAGCGAGCTTATAAACGGTGACTCTATATTTGATTTTGACGATACAAAGCTTTCGATCCATACTCTTGACACGGGACTTGCCGGAATCGAGGTATATGACATACTGCGTGATGATTATGATATACAGACTGAGTTTGGAGATATGGGGAATCTGCTTGCCTATGTTTCGGTAGGAGACAGAGAGAAAGATATTGAGAGATTGATAAGCGCGCTGTCTGAGATACGTCGGCGCTTTAAACGAGATAAGACCGGTATGCTCGAGACGGAGTATATTAACCCGATACTTATGGAAACTCCGCGCGATGCGTTTTACGCGGATAAGGAGCAGCTTCCGATAGAGCGTTCCGCGGGAAGGATATGTTCTGAGTTTGTTATGTGTTATCCTCCCGGGATACCGATACTTGCGCCGGGAGAGCTTATTACTGATCAGATAATAGAATATATTTCATATGCGCGTGAAAAAGGGTGTACTCTTCTGGGTACGGAGGATATTGAAACAAGACTTATAAATGTGATCAAATAAAAGGAACGCACAGCAGGGACGGTCCGCGTCCGATGTGCGGTAAGTATGGCGGACGGAAAGGTTTTATGTAACATGGAATTATGGTTTACGGAAAACCACACAAAGAATGTAAAGTTTTCTGTTAAAGTTACAAAACAGCTGTATTCGGGAAAAAGTGAATTCCAGCAGATAGATATATTTGAATCTCCGGAATTCGGAAGGTTTTTGACTCTCGATGGGTATATGATGCTTACAGAAAAGGATGAGTTCATATATCATGAGATGATAACGCACGTTCCGATGGCTGTACATCCTCGTGCTGAGAACATTCTTGTTATCGGCGGAGGGGATGGAGGCACGGTAAGAGAGCTTTTGAGGTATGACTTTGTTAAGACTATAGATCTTGTGGAAATAGATGAGGAAGTCGTAAAAGTATGCCGTGAATTTCTTCCTCAGACTGCCGCGTGTCTTGATAATAAAGAGGGAAAGATAAGTTTCCATTTTGAAGACGGACTTAAATATATAAGGCACTGTGAGAATATGTACGATCTGATCATTGTGGATTCGACAGATCCGTTCGGACCGGGGGAAGGGCTGTTTACTATGGAGTTTTACGGTAACTGTTTTAAAGCTCTGCGTGAAGACGGCATAATGGTAAATCAGCATGAGAGTCCGTTTTATGATGAGGATGCATATGCGATGCAGAGGGCGCACAAGAGGATCGTAAGCTCATTTGATGTTTGCCGCGTATATCAGGCGCATATCCCGACATATCCGTCAGGACATTGGCTTTTTGGTTTTGCAACGAAAAAATATCATCCGCTGCGAGATTTCAGCGAGGAACGGTGGTTAAAATACGGTATAGAAACAAAATATTATACGCCGCATGTGCATAAGGGCGCGTTTTATGTGCCGGCATATGTCGAAAAGCTTTTGAGTGATGTAGAGCCGGAATAAACAGATCAAAATATTCAGAAAGGGAATATCGGATGGAAAAAAACATAGAAACATTTCTCGGATGTGACAATGAGTTTGAGGAGAGCAGGATAGTGATATTCGGAGCGCCGTATGATTCAACAACATCATTCAGACCGGGGACGAGATTTGCTCCCAAAACGATGAGATCCGAATCGTTTGGACTTGAAACATACAGTCCGTATCAGGATCTTGATCTTGAGGATGCGGATATTTTCGATTCGGGGGATCTTGAGCTTTGCTTCGGCAGACCGGAGTTGGCTCTCAAGGATATTGAAAACAGGACTGCAGAGATAATCGACTGCGGAAAAATACCGCTTATGATAGGCGGTGAACATCTCGTGACGCTCGGCGCAGTCAGGGCTGCGGCGAAAAAGTATCCGGATCTGAATATAATACATTTTGATGCCCACGCTGATCTGCGAGATGAATATCTCGGCGCGGAATTGTCGCACGCCGCGGTCATCAGACGAGTGTGGGATATACTTGGCGACGGCAGGATATTTCAATTTGGGATAAGAAGTGGAGACAGATCGGAATTTAAGTGGGGAAAAGATCATGTAAAAACGAGTCTGTTCGGATTTGAAGGTCTGGATGAGGTTATCAGCGATATAGGTGATAAGCCTGTATATTTCACTTTAGATCTTGATGTGCTTGATCCGTCTGTATTTCCGGGAACGGGCACACCGGAAGCCGGAGGCGTGACATTCAAAGAGCTTTTGGCAGCTGTGTTAAAAGTTTCAAAGCTCAATATAGTAGGGATGGACATAAATGAGCTTTCGCCTATGCTCGACCAGAGCGGAGCTTCAACCGCTACAGCGCTCAAAGTGATGCGTGAGCTTATGCTTGCGGTATATGACAATAAATTTTCGGAATAAATAAAGCAAGGAAAGGAATGATGAAAATGGGTAAATGTCTTATAATAGGATGCGGAGGGGTTGCGTCCGTTGCTATCCACAAATGCGTTCAGAACAGTGAGGTGTTTGATGAGATAATGATAGCAAGCCGTACAAAGTCAAAGTGTGACGCTTTGAAAGAAAAGCTTGACGGAACATCCTCAACAAAGATCAGCACGGCTAAGGTGGATGCTGACAATGTGGACGAGCTTATCGAGCTGATAAACGGATTCAAGCCGGATGTTGTTTTGAATCTTGCTCTTCCTTATCAGGATCTTACGATAATGGACGCATGTCTCGCTACTAAGACGAACTACGTGGATACAGCTAATTATGAGCCGGAAGACACGGCAAAATTCGAATACAAATGGCAGTGGGCATACCGTGATAAATTTAAGGAGGCCGGGATCACCGCTCTTCTCGGAAGCGGGTTTGATCCGGGTGTGACCGGAGTGTTCTCGGCATATGCGTTAAAGCATGAATTTGATGAGATAAACTATATAGATATCCTCGACTGCAATGCGGGAGACCATGGGTATCCGTTTGCGACAAATTTCAATCCGGAGATAAATATCCGCGAGGTCAGCGCGAACGGCAGCTACTGGGAGGACGGACATTGGGTAGAGACGAAACCTATGGAGATAAAGCGTGTATATGACTTCCCGGAGGTCGGCAAGCGTGATATGTATCTTCTTCATCATGAGGAAATAGAATCCCTTGCGCTCAACATACCGGGTATAAAGCGTATTCGTTTCTTTATGACATTCGGCGAGAGCTATCTTACTCATTTGCGCTGCCTTGAGGATGTGGGAATGACGTCGATAGAACCGATCGAGTTCGAAGGAAAAAAGATCGTTCCGCTGCAGTTTTTAAAAGCTGTTTTGCCAGATCCGGCATCGCTTGGCCCGAGGACCGTAGGAAAGACGAATATAGGATGCATTTTCAAGGGAAAGAAAGACGGCAAGGATAAGACGTATTATCTTTATAATGTTTGTGATCACCAGGAGTGTTATAAAGAGGTGGACTCGCAGGCTGTATCATACACGACCGGTGTGCCGGCGATGATCGGCGCTATGATGATCATGACCGGAAAATGGAACAAGCCCGGAGTTTACAATATTGAGGAGTTTGATCCGGATCCGTTTATGGACGCTCTTAACAAGTGGGGTCTGCCTTGGCAGGAAAGCCGCAGTCCGGAAATGGTGGATTGATATATGTATACTTTGCAGAATGTTCCAACACCGTGTTATGTGATAAATGAGGCGGCGCTGATAAGGAATCTTGAGATACTGCGATCGGTGGAGCGTGAGGCGGGGTGCCGAATACTGCTGGCGCAGAAAGCATTTTCAAATTATGCGTATTATCCGCTCATTAAGAGATATATCAGCGGCGCGACAGCGAGCGGACTCTTTGAGGCAAGGCTTGCTCATGAGGAGATGCATGGAGAGAATCATGTGTTCAGTCCCGCATATAAGGAAAGCGAGTTTGACGAGCTTCTCGATATATGTGACCATGTTGTATTCAACTCGTTTTCGCAGTGGAAAAGATTCCGCGGAAAAGCTCTTGCTCATGGTGGAAGTTTTGGACTGAGGCTGAATCCTGAATGCTCCACACAGGAGCATGGGATATATGATCCGTGCGCGCCGGGTTCACGGCTGGGTATAACTGAGTCAAATTTTGAGCCGGATGAGCTTGATGGTATAAGCGGTTTCCATTTCCATACACTCTGTGAGCAGAATGCTGACGCGCTTAAAACTACTTTGGCGGCTGTCGAGGAGAAGTTTGGAAAGTATCTTTATAAGATGAAATGGATAAATTTCGGCGGAGGTCATCATATAACAAGAAAAGATTATGATATAAAACTGCTTATATCAGAAATAAAGCGCATAAAGGAAAAATATAGTGTAGAAGTTTATTTGGAGCCGGGAGAGGCAGTCGCGCTGAATGCCGGATATCTTGTCTCGACAGTATGCGAGGTCGTGGATAACGGAATAAAGACTGCGATACTCGATGCATCGGCGGCATGCCATATGCCTGATGTGCTTGAAATGCCTTACCGTCCTCCGCTTGTGAATGGGTATGAGCCGGGTGAGAAGGCATATACTTACAGACTTTCGTCCGTTACGTGTCTTGCCGGCGATATAATCGGAGATTATTCTTTCGAAAAAGAACTGAGGATAGGAGACAGGCTTATTTTTAAGGATATGGCTATATACACAACGGTAAAGAATAATACATTCAACGGTGTTTGTCTTCCGTCTATCTGTGGAATGAATTTAAACGGGGGCATCTATGCGATCCGCGAATTCGGATATGAAGACTTTAAACGAAGGTTGTAACTGAAAAAACACTCTCGGTGCGTATCAGCACCGGAGTGTTTTTTCAGTTTCCCATTATATGATTTGCAGCCCTGTATTCCGAAGCCGTTTTGCCGACTGCTTTTTTGAAATCATTGGCGAATTTTGGTTGGGTCGAGAAACCTGTAAGCTCTGCGATATCAGAAATGCTTATGTTACTGTTTGCAAGAAGTTGTTTTGCTTTGTTTATTCTTGCGTCTTTTATGTATTTTGCGGGTGTCATTCCCATATGCTTTTTGAAAAGCACGGTAAAATATTTTGGGTGATATCCCATTTCGGCAGCCATGTCTTCGACTGTTATTTTTGAAGATATGCGGTTTTCAACATATATGCGGATCCTGCGTGCAAATTCTCCGGAATCCGTGGAGCTGTACTTGTTGATCACGGGAACAGCCTCAAGGAAATCCGTTATCATGCGCATAAGGTGAGACTCAGCTTTCAGTACGCTTAAAATATCGCCGGATTCCAAATACTGTTCAATCTTGATGAGATTTGGCTTGATTGACGGGACCTCATTCAAGCTGCAATGATATGGAGGCGCGCAGTGTCTGAAAAGAGACGTGCCGTTCAGTTCAGCGTTAAAATTACAGCAGCGTGTCGTGAAATCCTCGCTTCGTTTTATCATGCCTGCGGATGAACCGCTCGGTATAAGCATTAT
This sequence comes from uncultured Clostridia bacterium, assembly GCA_904395315.1. Classification (GTDB taxonomy): domain Bacteria; phylum Bacillota; class Clostridia; order UBA1381; family UBA1381; genus Ornithomonoglobus. The sequence goes on along the minus strand of CAJFNT010000048.1, from coordinate 36,064 downwards.
GTCGTTTTTTGATACAGAGAAAAAACGTTTGTTTACTGTTACAGATGCCTTGCCTGATTCAACAAAAATGAATGCATGGAATTCTCTGGGTTTACATGCAAGGTCTTTTGCAAAGAATCTGTTTTTTGTCATACTTACAAATTTGATTTTCAGACTGTATTCCTGTGATTGTTCGTTTGTTACACTTTTGTTTGCATTTGTTTCCATGGCACTACCATCCTTTATAAGTAATTATATCATGGTAAGAGGATTTTTTAAATTGACATAATGCATAATATTTAAATAAATATTGAATAAAAACAGATAAAAAATGTATAAAATGTATAAAAAGAGGTCCGGACAGCAAAAAAACTGTACGGACCATGATCTGTGTTATCAGTTTATATCGTCAAAATTATACGGTGTTATTTGATATACAAAATAATTCAGCCAATTTGAATAGAGAAGATACGCGTGCGATCTCCAGCGTATTATTGGTTTTTTTGTGGGATCGTTGTGAGGAAAATAGTTCACAGGTATTTTAGGATCAAGTCCTCGTTCAAGATCCCTGAAATATTCATTTTTCAATGTATCGGCATCGTATTCACTGTGTCCCATCACAAATATACGGCGTCCTTTTTTTGTTGTTACTATGTACACGCCGGCCTCTTTGGAATCGCAGAGTATCTCAAGTTCCGGAACTTTTCTTATATCCTCTGCCCGCACTTCTGTATGGCGCGAATGCGGCGCGTAAAAAATATTGTCAAAGCCGCGTACAAGTTTGGCTGTGCGCCTTAATACTCTGTGTTTGAATACGCCTGAGCATTTTTCTGCAAGAGGATATTTTGGCACTCCGTAGTGGTAATATAAGCCTGCCTGTGCGGCCCAGCATATATGGAAAGTAGAGGTCACGTGTGTTTTTGACCATTCCATGATCTCAGTCAGCTCGGGCCAGTAATCCACATTTTCAAAGTCCATATTTTCCACCGGCGCCCCTGTTATTATCATTCCGTCATATTTATAATCTTTTATATCGTAAAATGTTTTATAAAATGCTGACAGGTGCTCTGTGGGTGTGTTTTTGGAAACATGTGATGTCATCTGTATCAGATCTACTTCGACCTGCAGCGGTGAATTTGAGAGGAGTCTCAAAAGCTGAGTTTCAGTTTTTATTTTTTCGGGCATAAGATTTACGATCGCTATTTTGAGCGGGCGTATATCCTGCCGTGCCGCGCGCTTTTCGGTCATTACGAATATGTTTTCTTTTGTAAGCTGTTTTGTTGCCGGAAGCTTATCGGCAATTTTTATAGGCATAAAAACATCCACTCCTTAATAACGATTTTCGGCGGATCCCGTTATCCTGCATAAAAAGGATAAAGAACTCTCCTTATCTATATTACATTATAGCCTATATGTATCGTATTGTCAAGTAATTTGAAAGCTATAAGATCAAGTCTGATTATTAAATTGACATACTTGCGATAATATTGTATAATAATTTTATGACGATTTGAGGTTTTGCGATATTTAAAAAGGAGAGATGGGTAAAATGGAGGATGAACTTAAAAGAAAGAGGGCAAGAACTTTTGGCGGTATAGTTTCACAATACAGAACTGAATTTATGGCGCTCATGATGTTTGTTCTTTTAATGATTCAGAGAATGATATTCGGATTCAGATACTTTCCGATGATAGATGATTGGTTCTTATACTATGGCAGAAGCGTTTCTGACGACATTATGTCAACGACAGATCTTTCCGTGAGACCATTTGCCGGGTTGGCAGATGTGCTCATATACACACCGATCACAGGCAACATGGCTATAGCGCAGGTGCTTTTGACGGCGATGCTTGCGGCGGCAGTGTATTTTCTGCATAAGGCATTTGAGGGAAGCAAGATATCTGCGGGTGCAATGCTTATGGTAGTGATAGCTCTTTCTCCGATAGGATTTGAAGCGCTCTATTGGATAGCGGCGGCAAGCCGTATAATAGCATCATTGTTTTTTGCGTCACTTGCCGTATACGCAGAAATGAAATATCTTAACACCAAGAAAAAGCGATATTTGATAATATTTGCTGTTTCATCTCTGTTTGCGGTGGGATTTTATGAGACAATGATACCGATCTTTTTTGCGCTTACTGTGATAATCATGCTCAAACATAGGAAATCTGTATGGATAATGGTGTTTCCGGTTATATTCACCGCTGCGGCAATATTATATTACAAACTGAGTTCCGGGAATCCGACTGTAGCAGAGAGAGCGGATCTTATAACAGCGGACATGCTTGGTTATCATATAGGTGATGCGTTCGACTGGTACACAAAGGTGTTTGGTGAGCTACAGTTTCAGCTTATAGGCGAAGCGTTTATGGATGGATTAAGGGTGATTTTTGAGAATCCTGTACACGCATCGTTTATAGCCGCTGTCGCGGTGATATTTGCGCTCATATCAAAAGGCGAGAGAAATGACGGGAGATTGTGGTATGATATTCTGATGGGGGTCGGTCTTATAGCTGCTGCTATTTCGGTAGTATTTATACTTTCATATGTGAGGATCCCGTTTCGTGTTGCATATCCGGTATGCATAGGCACGGCTTTGATCGCGGAATCCGTATTATGCCGGATCTTACCGGGGGGGATATATAAGATCGTCACTTTCTTGTTGGTGGCGGTGTTTTCGATCTGCAATATAGGTGAACTAAGCCTTTATAAGTGGAATAATGACAAAGATGAGGAGTATTGCGGTGAGCTTATGCGAATAGCTGACGCGCATGATGACAGCAAAGCGATATTTATTTTTAATGAGCGTTCTTATTGGTATACGGATCGTATTCAGCATTATGAGTATGTGAAAGCCATTACCGAGAACTATGCGTCAATAACGGGAATGGTACAATATAAGGGAGGAAAAAGCAGCATCAATAATATAATGACAGTTCATGATAATGACACAATAGGTATTTATGATTACAGCAACAGAAACGCAGACTTGTATTATATAGATGATTCAGGAGATATAAAGCCATGTTACGCGGTAAAATCAGGCGAGAATTTCAATATAATGAGTGAAGTCGGAGAGTTTATTGGCTCACTGACACGTGACGGAGACAGTATGAAATATGAGAATAATGATAAATAAGATATTTTTGCGGCTATGCATTGACTTTTAACACAATTTGTAGTAGAATATAGCTTATAATAGGACGGATGATGAGCTGTCAATACTTATGAAAGGATCTGACGGGAATGAGCAAAAGATTATTCACATCTGAATCAGTCACTGAGGGACATCCCGATAAAATATGTGACCAGATATCCGATGCAATACTTGATGAAATAATTAAACATGATCCGATGGCGCGTGTGGCGTGTGAGACCACTTGTACCACCGGTATAATATCTATAATGGGCGAGATTACCACTAATTGCTATGTGGATTTCCCGAAAATAGCGAGAGGTGTTGTGCTCGATATAGGTTATGACAGAGCTAAATACGGCTTTGACGGGACTACATGCGCAGTTGTAACGGCTATAGATGAGCAGTCTCCCGATATAGCTCAGGGAGTAAATTCCGGATATGAAAACCGTGAAGGAGGAGAGGATGACAGTCTCAATTCTACTGGAGCGGGTGATCAGGGAATGATGTTTGGCTATGCATGTGACGAGACACCGGAGTATATGCCTATGCCAATACATCTTGCGCATAAGATGGCCAAAAAGCTTACAGAGGTTCGCAAGGATGGAACTCTTGATTATCTTAGACCTGATGGAAAAACACAGGTGACCGTTGAGTATGACGACGGCAAGCCTTCAAGAATAGAGGCGGTGGTGGTTTCAAGCCAGCATTCGCCGAATGTTGCTATAGAGAAACTGCGTGAGGATATAAAGCGTGAGGTCATAATGCCCACGTTGCCTGCGCATCTTGTTGATAATGATACGAAGATATATATAAATCCGACCGGAAGATTCGTTGTTGGAGGACCTGCCGGAGACAGCGGTCTTACGGGACGAAAGATAATAGTTGATACTTATGGCGGATACGCTCGTCACGGCGGCGGAGCATTCAGCGGAAAGGATCCTACAAAGGTTGACAGGAGCGCGGCGTATGCGGCAAGATGGGTCGCAAAAAATATAGTTGCCGCTGGTCTTGCATCCAAATGTGAGGTACAGTTGGCGTACGCTATAGGTGTTGCTCATCCGGTATCGATCATGGTGGACACTTTTGGGACAAACAAGGTTGATGAGGATAAGATAGAGGCGGCTGTGGAAAGTGTGTTCGATCTTAGACCTTATGCAATAATAAACAGACTTGATCTTAGGAAACCGATATACAGAAAGCTTGCGGCTTACGGTCATATGGGACGCGAGGATCTGGGTGTGCTATGGGAAAAGACGGATATGGTCGATGAACTCAGAAAGGCTGTCGGAATTATGGATTAAACAGATAACTGTGATGTTCGGGCGGAATATACGTCTTAGAGGGTATTCCGCCTGCTTTTTATGCTGTGCCGAAGGATCGGTACGGCAACAAGGAACTACGAAATATTTATGTGAAAGGAAAATCAAAAATGGCTGAAGGATGCAATCATGACTGCTCCTCATGCGGAGAGGCTTGTTCAGAGCGCGCGGAGCAGGGGAGTATGCTTGTTGACGGCAATGCGCTGTCAAATGTAAAGAAGGTTATCGCTGTCGTAAGCGGCAAGGGCGGTGTTGGAAAATCACTTGTCACTTCACTTATGGCTGTGCTCATGCAGAGAAGAGGGAAGAAGACGGCTGTGCTTGATGCGGATGTTACCGGTCCATCAATACCAAAAATGTTCGGAAAAACAGACAGGGCTATGGCAAATGATATGGGTATATTCCCTGTGGAGACTGAAAGCGGCATAAAGCTCATGTCGGTTAATTTTTTACTTGAGAGCGAGACAACACCGGTACTTTGGCGCGGGCCGGTGATATCCGGTGTGGTAACACAGTTCTGGCAAGATGTTGTATGGGGAGATATAGATTATATGTTTGTCGATATGCCTCCGGGAACAGGAGATGTTCCACTCACGGTATTCCAGTCTTTACCGGTAGACGGCATAATCGTTGTGACTTCTCCACAGGAGCTTGTTGGTATGATAGTGGAGAAAGCTGTAAACATGGCTGATATGATGAATATCCCTGTGCTCGGTATAGTAGAGAATATGTCGTATTTCGAATGCCCAGACTGCGGTAAGCGGCATAATATATTCGGTGAGAGCAATATTGAGGAGATCGCCGCAAAGCATAATATCGGAACGATATCAAAACTTCCGATAAAGCCGGAGATCGCTGCAAATGCAGATAAAGGTCTTGCAGAGGGCACAAAGCTTGCTCAATTGGATCCGATGGCGGATATGCTCGAGGGGCTTGAATAAAGATATATAAGTTACGGGGTCGGACAGGGAGAATATCTCTTGCGGCTCCGTAAAAAAATTTAAAAATATATCTTGACACAAGTAAAAAGATATGTTAATATTATATTAATAAAGGGGAGTAGCTTGCACCTAAAGGTGTAATATGGTGTCGACAGTACGATCTTTTGATCCGTGCCGTATTCTGAGAAGCAAGACTTTTATTGCAGGTATTGTGCTGCTGTAAAAGTGTTGCTTCTTTTTTGTTATGAAAACGGTGCGGAAAAGGGAGCGCGCAGCGGCGCCGTAAAAACAAGACAGGCGAACACCTGAAAAAACAAACAAGGAGAGGTTATTGTATGAATCCGTTTCAAATGACTAAGGAATCCGTTATGAACGAGCTGAAAACGGGCGAAAATGGATTGTCGTCGCAGCAGGCGGCAGAAAATCTTCGCAGGTACGGCAAAAACGAGCTTTCCGAGGGAAAAAAGAAAAATCCTGTTATGCTGTTTTTGGAACAGTACAAGGATTTTCTGGTAATTATACTTATAATTGCCGCCATAATCTCAGGTATACTGGGAGATATAGAAAGCGCGATCGTAATTTTTGTAGTTATAACGATCAATGCGATATTGGGTACCGTTCAACACATAAAGGCGGAACAGTCACTTGACAGCTTGAAAGAGATGTCAGCGCCGGAAGCGAAAGTAATACGTGACGGGGAGATCAAAGTAATACCCGGCAAAGAAGTAGCTGTCGGAGATGTTGTCGTTGTCGAAGCCGGAGACTATGTCTGTGCCGATGGACGAATAATTGAGAATGCATCGCTTAAGGCAGATGAGAGCGCTTTAACGGGAGAGAGTGAGCCTGTTGAAAAGCAGGATGTTGTGCTTGAGGGTGATAAGCCGCTCGGCGACAGAGTAAACATGCTTTATTCCGGAAGTTTTGCGACATACGGTCGAGCTAAGATGGTAGTGACATCAACGGGAATGAATACCGAGATCGGAAAGATCGCTACTCTTCTTAAAAATACACAGGAAAAGAAGACCCCGTTGCAGGTCAGCCTTGATAATTTCGGAAAGAAGTTGTCTTTTATCATTATTATCATATGTGTGATAGTTATGGGTATCGAGTTGTTCAGAGAGCGGACTGCGCTGTTTGCCGGCGGCGGTTTTGATATAAAACTGTTCTCGGATGCGTTTGTATTCGCTGTCGCGCTTGCTGTCGCAGCGATACCGGAGGCCTTGAGTTCGATCGTAACTATAGTTTTGTCTATAGGAACGCAGAAGCTTGCCAAGGAAAATGCGATCATACGGAAGCTGCAGTCTGTTGAAGGGCTGGGCAGTGTTTCGATAATCTGTTCGGATAAGACAGGAACTCTCACGCAGAACAAAATGACTGTTCAGAAGATATACTTTGACGGCAAGATAATCGACAAGGATGAAGAGATAAATGAGCGTCAGGCGCAGCTCATAATTGATGGCGCGCTTTGTAACGATTCGGTGCGTAAGGACGGAAAAGAGATAGGTGACCCGACAGAGATAGCTCTTATAGATTTTTCAAAGAAGCATGATCTTCCGTGTGAGGAGGTGCGTGAGCAATATCCGCGTCTGGGTGAGATACCATTTGACTCTGACAGAAAGCTTATGAGCACGGTGCATAAGATAGGTCCGAATTATAAGATGCTTACAAAGGGAGCGGTCGATGTTTTGGCTTCGATGATCCTTGAGGTCAAGACGATGGACGGCAAGAGAGCATTTACAAAGGAAGATCTTGATGAATTAAGACGAGTAAATACAGAGTTCTCAGAGATGGGACTGCGTGTGCTTGCCGTATGTGAAAAGGATGTGTCGAGTGTTGATATAACGACAGATGACGAGAAGGATTATATCCTGCTCGGACTCGTCGCTATGCAGGATCCGCCAAGAGAAGAGAGCGCTGAAGCTGTAGCGAAGTGTAAGATGGCGGGTATCATGCCTATTATGATAACCGGAGATCATCTTGTGACGGCATCGGCTATAGCGAGAAAAATAGGTATACTTGACGATAAGCGCAGAGCTGTTGAGGGCAGCGCGATAGAGAATCTTTCGGATAAGGAGCTTGAGGAATTCGTAACGGATGTTGCGGTATACGCTCGAGTTTCGCCTGAGCACAAGATACGTATAGTAAGCGCATGGCAGAGAAAGGGGTATATTGTCTCCATGACGGGTGACGGTGTAAACGACGCTCCGGCACTGAAGCAGGCGGACATAGGTGTTGCAATGGGTATCACCGGCAGCGAGGTCGCAAAGGATGCGGCGTCTATGGTTCTTACCGATGACAATTTTGCTACGATAGTAAAGGCTGTAGAGAATGGAAGAAATATCTACAAGAATATCCAGCGTTCTATACAGTTCCTGCTTTCAGGTAATGCGGCTGCGATACTCGCTGTGCTTTACGCTGCTTTGGCGCCGGGAAATCTTCCTGTCCCGTTTGCAGCGGTGCACCTGCTCTTTATAAATCTTCTCACAGACAGTCTGCCGGCAATAGCGTTGGGTATGGAGCCGTATTCCGGTGATGTTATGCGTGAAAAACCGAGAGACAAGAATCAGTCGATCTTGACGAAGCTTGTAATGACGAATATAGTTGTCGAAGGTGTGGTTATAGGTATAGCAACGCTTATCGCATTCTATATTGGATTGAACAGAGGCGGCGCAGAGATGGCAAGTACTATGGCGTTTGCAACGCTGTGTCTCTCAAGACTTGTTCATGGTTTTAACTGTAAATCGGGCAGACCGGTTATCTTTAAGAAGCAGATGTGGAACAACAGGAGCCTTATAGGCGCGTTCCTTATAGGGTTTGTTCTCTTAAACGCTGTACTGCTTATTCCGGGACTCCAGGGAATATTCCAGGTTGCGTCTATCGGTGCATTTGAGCTTCTTACGATCTATGGTCTGGCAGTGGCTGTGTTCATAGTTATACAGATACTCAAGGCGATAAGGTCGCTTTTCAAAAAGTAAGTCATAAGCCGAACCGCGGCGGTGTATGTCGCCGCCGCGGTTTGCCGATGATTGGTTTGTGAAAGGAATTAACGGAACATGAAGCTGAAACATAAGCATATGTCTTCATCAAGGATAATCCTTCTTGGATTCTTACTTGTAATAGCGATCGGTACGTTGCTTTTAATGCTTCCGATCTCTACCCAGGACAGAGAGGGAGCCTCATTTATCGACGCGTTGTTTACTGCGACCTCGTCCGTATGTGTAACTGGACTGGTTGTACAGAATACTGCTACATACTGGTCTTATTTTGGACAAGCCGTTGTAATAATTCTTATACAGATAGGCGGGATGGGCGTTGTTACTCTTGCGGTAGCGATAGCCATGTTTGCAGGACGAAAAATAGGGCTCATGCAGCGCAGCACGATGCAGGAGGCTATATCTGCGCCTAAGGTATCGGGAATAGTACGTCTCACGAGCTTTATAATCAAAGGCGTGTTTATAATAGAATTTATAGGCGCGTTGGTTATGTATCCTGTATTTGCGAGAGATATCGGTCCTTTAAAGGGGATATGGTATGCTGTGTTCCATTCGGTATCAGCATTTTGCAATGCCGGTTTTGATATAATGGGTACAGAGGTAGAGTATTCCTCATTGACAATGTATGCGTCTAATGCTGTAATAAATATTACTATAATGGCGCTTATAGTTATAGGCGGTATCGGATTTCTTACATGGGATGATATAAAAACACACGGTATCCATATTAGAAAATATCGAATGCAGAGTAAAGTGATATTTACTGTAACAGGCGCATTGATCGTGATACCTGCGGTATTTTTCTTTTTCTATGAATTTTCGAGACCCGAATGGGGGGATCTTGGCATAGGAGAAAGGCTTCTGCGATCTTTTTTTCAATCGGTAACACCGAGAACTGCTGGGTTTAATACTGTGGATCTTACGGTCTTGAGCGAGCCGAGTCAGGTCTTGACTATACTTCTAATGCTTATTGGAGGTTCTCCGGGGTCAACTGCGGGAGGTATGAAAACAACGACCATTGCGGTTCTTATAATGACAGCTATTGCTGTTTTCAGAAGAAATGACGATGCTCAACTCTATGGTCGCCGTATAGCTGGTGAGGCAGTATATCAGGCTGCCGCTATATTCCTTATGTATATAGTTTTATGCCTTACAGGCGGTATAATAATAAGCTGTGTCGAGGGCATACCTGTAATGACGGCGTTTTTTGAAACGGCGTCCGCTGTGGGTACCGTTGGACTTTCGCTCGGAGCGACTCCTAACATGGGAGTGATCTCACATCTTATACTTATATCGCTTATGATATTCGGAAGAGTTGGCGGTCTCACATTGATCTTTGCCGCATGGAATGTAAATAAACACGGGCTCTCAAAGTTGCCGCAGGAAAAAATAACGGTTGGATGACATCGATGGAACGTTGCAATGTGGTGATATTGAGTATTTTTCTTATAACAGGAGGAGTTATATTATGAAATCAGTTTTATTGATCGGCCTGGGACGATTTGGGAAGCACACTGCTATGAAGCTGGCAGAGCTAAATCATCAGGTAATGGCTATAGATATAAATGAGGAGCGTGTTAATGATGTTCTTCCGTATGTTACAAACGCTCAGATAGGTGACAGTACGAATGAGGAATTTCTGGAATCGCTTGGCATTAGAAATTTTGATCTATGTATAGTTGCTATAGGCGATAATTTTCAAAGCTCTTTGGAGACGACGGCGCTTTTGCAGGAGCTTGGAGCTAAGCTGGTAGTAGCGCGTGCATCAAGCGATGTTCATGCAAAGTTTTTGCGCAGAAATGGTGCAGATGAAGTGGTTTATCCTGAAAGACAGCTTGCAAAGTGGACTGCGATACGGTATAGTTCGGATCACATACTTGATTATGTTGCGATAGATGATGATAATGCGATATTTGAAATATCGCCACCTAAATCTTGGATAGGAAAAACGGTCGGAAAACTTGACATAAGAAAAAAATACAGTATAAATATAATGGGTATGAAACGTGACGGCAAACTTGATCTGAGTATAACACCAGATACGCGGATAACCGAAGACGAAACTATACTTGTTCTCGGAAAAAACAGCGATATCCAGAAATGCCTTCATATATAATGAAATATATATTTACAAAAAGGACCTTTTGCAGGTCCTTTTTGTGATCGGAGAGATCTTGTTATTTTTTTTGTCCGTAATAAGCGTTTGCTCCGTGCTTGCGTAAATAATGTTTGTCGAGTATTGCCTGCGATATAGGAGGAAGCCCTGGTGAGAGCTGCATGCATCTGAGCGCCATTTTTGCGCATTCCTCCATAACAACAGCGTTATGTACAGCATTGTGAGCATCGGCGCCCCATGCAAACGGTCCGTGGTTGGAAACAAGCACGCCGGGGACCGCTACGGGATCCTTGTCTTTGAATGTTTCTATTATCACAAGACCGGTGTTTTTCTCATATTCTCCGTGTATCTCTTCAGCAGTCATGAGACGTGTTGCGGGGATCTCACCGTAGAAGTAGTCAGCGTGTGTTGTTCCGAACGGAGGGATCCCCTTGCATGCCTGTGCAAACGAGGTTGCCCATGGCGAATGTGTATGGACGATACCGCCGCATTCGGGGAATGCCTTGTATAGCTCGAGGTGTGTCGGAGTATCTGAAGAAGGATTATAATCGCCCTCTACTTTATTTCCGTCAAGATCCATTACCACCATATCTTCCGGTTTTAAAAGATCGTATTCGACTCCGGAAGGCTTTATTACGAAAAGTCCTTTTTCGCGGTCTATGCCGGAAACATTGCCCCAAGTGAATGTGACAAGCCCATATCTTGGCAGATCCATGTTCGCTTCGTACACCTGTTTTTTCAATTCTTCTAACATAATATGAAATTCCTTTCTACCGGAGTGTTGTCCGGATTATGAATATAGCATGGAAGATGGTCTTCCCTATGAAAACATTATAATCTAATTTTGCTGGAGAATCAATATATTTTACCGATATTTTCGGTAAAATAACAGAAAAATAAAAGAAATAGAGATACAAATATATTAAATTAAGAATAAAAAACGGGTAATATTTGAATTCTGTAATAATCGTGTTGCATTTTTGTAACAAATATGATATAATGAACACGTATATGATAAATACATATATAAAGCAAGGCAGCTGATAGGGGAGTGTTAACAAAGTGGATCTATTCATTTTTCAAAATATAGAAAACGATGAGACTGTAAAGGCGGTTCTCGAAAAAGATAATACTGCGCTTCTGCGCGGGATCATAAAATTTGCGGAGCTTGAGGGAGTGACGGATAACAGTCTGCGTGAGTATATCGCCTCTATGCTGGCGAATGATGATAATGTCCTTTCAAAACTTGCAAAATCGGGTAAGAAAATAGGGAAGGACCTTTACCGTCTTGCGTCGCTTGATATAGAGATGATATATAAGAGGCTCTTCAATACAAAGATAAAGTATAAGCCTTCAGGCAACGATACGGGATATTACAGCGCATATACGGAATCGATAAAAGGGATCACAGAGTCCGGCACGGCGGGAGAATTGCTTGACAGACTTATCGCGCATTATAAAAAGCTTGGCTGTGGGATCATGGCAAAGTATATAGCATTTAAATTTGACGGAGAGATTACAGGTGTTCAGCATACAGACAAGATGCAGTTTGATGATATCGTAGGCATGGAGCATCAGAAAAAAGTCCTGATCGAAAACACAAGCGCGTTCGTTTGCGGTGAATTTGCTAATAATGTGCTTTTGTTCGGTGACCGAGGTACCGGAAAATCGTCATCGGTAAGGGCGTTATTGAATATGTTCGCACCTGAAGGGCTCAGGGTTATAGAGCTTCCCAAGAGAGCAATAACAAAGATACCGGAGCTTATGAAGCGGCTTGAGGACTCACCGCATAAATACATATTGTTCCTCGACGATTTGACTTTCGAGCGTCATGATACCGAATATCGAGCTCTGAAAATCGCTATGGATGGACAGATCCAGGCATCGGCCGGGAACGTGCTGATCTATGCAACATCCAACAGACGCCACCTCATAAGAGAGACCTGGGCAGACCGTGACGGCGGAGAGGTGCATGTAAATGATACAAAACAGGAGACGCTTTCCCTTGCGGAACGATTTGGTATAAGCCTGTTCTTCCCTGCACCGGATCCTAAGCAGTATATAGAGATAGTGCGCGTTCTGCTGGCCCGAGGCGGAGTAGAGATGACAGAAGATATCCGCAAGGAGGCAGTAAGATGGGAAATGAATTACGGCGGAAAAAGCGGAAGATGCGCAAAACAGTTTGCTCTTGATTATCTTACCAGAAATAAAGGAAAATGATGTTTTAAGATTTAAAATATCGAAGGGAGAGAGAATGTTGAAAAAGTTTATTGCGTTTGTTACAGCAGTATCTGTGGCGGCTGCGTTGGTGCCGGCTGTATTTGCGGCAGATGATACTGTGACAGGTTATTCAACGGAAAATACGGTCTACACAGAGTATAATGATGAAAATTCAAATACAGCTGTATTGTCATTCTATGATAATGGAGTTTTGTCTTACAGTACAATGGCTGAATATGACAATTCATCTTATATTTTTAATGTACCGAAGGAATATCAGGATGATGACGCAAGAATTTGCTATATAGGCGGCAATATATATGATATGACGATAGAGGCTGATACTGCGCCGGAGCAGACAACGGCGCCGAGTGTTACTGAAGAGCCTTCAGGCACGGAGCCTACGCCCACAGCAACAGCTGCGGCTACTTCAACAGCGCCTCCGCAGAACACACCATATCCCTCGGCTTATCCGAGTGAGCATGATGCAAATAATGCTCCCGCCATCGTTACAGGTCTTAACGTTACCGAGATAGACGGTGAATATTACGATGTGCTTACAATGCTGTATGCCGGAAATGAGGTTACGGTTAATGTAAGGGATACAGTAAGTATCGTTTCCGCTCCGGATGCGGTATCTGATATCACTGGTTCTGGGACTTCAGCGCTTAAAGAAGGAGATGTCATACATTTTACGACCGATCTTCAGGGAAGAATAAGGAGTATCGAGCTTATATACCGTCCTGACTTTGACGATTATATAGGCGAGGGAGCCGATTTCGGAAATAATTTCGAGGAGCTTATTTCAGCTTCGGGAGTAGTGGCAAATCAGAGCGGATGGAGAGTGGCTTCTTATGGTGGAAATATAAGAAACGGATATCTATATGCGTTTGGAGTGCCGATCGAGGCAGGGCAGAGTTCGCTCACACTTGCCAATGCAGACGGAACCAGAATGGACATTGATGTGAATCCGGAAGCAATGGTATATACGGTAAACGGATCTTCGCGCGGTGATAAGGTCGAGTTTGCCGGAAACGGCCCGAGAGCTGTAACGAGAAATTATATCTCAAGTGGAAATTATGACGATGAGGGAAATGTAATTTCATGGGATGACGTGGATATCATGACATATGCTTTGGTAAGGATCATCGATGGTGAAGCTACAGATATTATTGTTTTTGAGTTATAATGATTTGAGATGATCCATCCGCAAAAAGCGGATTTGATCATAGATGCATGATGACCGGATACGGCATCAAGCGTAAAAATCCCGGTCGGCGCGCGAGTGATATGAAAAGGCCGAAGAGCGCGCCGGTCCATTCGGCACGGGAGCGATTTTGCCGATCTATGGATCTTCCGGGCACGGATATGTTTTAAAAAGGACAAGCCGTGAATATACTTCTACTATGTAGAAGAAAAACAGGAGGACTTTATCAAAATGAAAAACTTAAGAAAGTCCGCAGTCGTGCTGGCTGCGGCAGCCTTGACCGCTTTTGGAGGAATGAATGTTTTTGCCGCCGAAACGGTGGTTGAGGTCGACTCACTTGCGTATGAAACTCCGGAAATAGTTAATTTCTCAGCTGATGATCAGCCTGTGGAGATCAACAATACTCTTTATGTACCGAGCAGAGCTATGGCTGACGCTATGGGCATGAGAACGGAGTGGGACCAGGAAAGCCTTACAGCTAAGCTTATCGTAAGCGCAGACAGTGACTCGTCAAAACCGATTGAACGTTATGCGTACAAGATAAGTCAGAGCGGTGCCGATGCGGCAGGAATCTCAGCGATACCTGCAGATATTACTTTGGAACTTACAGCCGATTCTGCGAATGCGGCGGTCAAGTTCGGTTATATCGATGCAAGCGGTACGAGGATAGAACTCGGCAGGACATCGGAACTTGATGGAAAAGTCAAGCTCATGGGAGGCGGTACGCTCATGTTTCCGCTCAGATCGGTGATCGAATCGTTTTATCTTGAGCTTTCATGGGAGCAGGAGAGCAGAACAGCATCCGTTACAATACCTGATGTTGCGGTAATACCTGACGGACTGGTACCGGTAACGGCAGATACAAACTTGAATATCGCCGGGAATACAGCAGAGGCTTCGGGAGCGGAAAACTCAAACATGGTATACTTGGGAACATTCAGGATTTCACATTATGCTCCCGGTGCGGAATCAAACGGCGCGTGGGGCAATGCGACTGCGTGGGCAGGAGCGATAACGCCGGGAAGAACGATCGCTGTTGATAAGGATGTCATAGAACCGTTGTCATGGGTATACATAGACGGTTACGGTTACAGATGCGCGGAAGACTGCGGCGGAGCTATAGTCGGAAACAAAATAGATGTAGCTGTAGCGAGTTATGCCGAAGCGATGCGTCTCGGAGTTGTTTACAAGGATGTATATTTGTGCGCGGAATAACGCGTATAAAGAGAAAGCGTCTTGACCGATTGTTCGGACAAGACGCCTTTTTCACTTGTTTATTATATTATAGAGCTCATCGAAATCGGCAGCGATGTTGTCAGCTCCGGCGCTTTCGAGTTCCCCCGGGGCGGCATAGCCGTAGCTTACGCCGCAGGAGTCGATGCCACATTGCTTTGCGCCCTCTATATCCTGTCGTCTGTCACCTACCATAAGTATCCTGCTCCTATCGTCTATTTCGAGCTTGTCTATAGCGTATTCTATTATCTCCGCCTTGCTGTCGCGCGTGCCGTTCAGTTCAGCGCCGACAACGAGTTTCAGATATGGACGCAGACCATAGCGGACGACTATCCTGTCAGCGTAGATCTTAGGCTTGGATGTTGCAAGTACCGGTATTCTTGCGCTGTCTATGAGTTTGTTAAGAAATTTTTCAGCGCCATCATATACCTTATTTTCGAATATACCTATATCTGAGAAGCGCTCGCGGTAAAATGTGATAGCGCGGCGGGCGTCTTCGGGAGAATATCCGCAGAACTCTGTAAAAGAGACGAATAGGGGCGGACCTATAAATTTGTTCAGCTCCGCAGGCTCGGGCAATGGCGTTCCCATTTTTTCAAGCGCATATTTAACACAGTTCAGTATACCTTCCTTAGAATCGGTAAGAGTTCCGTCGAGGTCAAGAAAAATATATTTATATCTCATAATAATTATTCCCTTCATTGGCTTTGCTAATATATTCTATCACAGATCAGAAATATTTTCAAGTGTGGACTGTAAACAATAAAAAATGGCATATAATTTTGTAAATTTTTTTGGAATCCGGTTGCAATTGGAGCAGATGTATGGTATAATATAATTTGCTATATATCGATAAGAAAGGAGTACGGAGAATGGCGGTAAAGAAGAGAAAGTATATGACATATAACGGAAAACCGATATTACGGTGTGGGAATAGGATATATTACGGTAATTTGGAAGATAAGCTTATATTGGTGCTTGATATTACGGAGACAAAAAAGGTAAAAGATCATGATGTTGCATCGCAGGTGCTTATCCAGGTGATGGATAACACAGGCGAATTGGGAAAAGGACAGGTTTTCAGAAAAGCTAAGCGTGATAACTTGTATAAAGCGCTTGATATCGGAGAGTGGTGGCTCAAAGATGCGCTGAAACAGCTGTCGTGAAGTGCGGTGAGGGCATATCGTCCTCTCCGCATTTTTTTGCGCGGAAAGCAAAAAAAAGCCGCTCAACAGAGCGGCGCATATCTTCTTTTATCAGCTTGCGGAAAGAATAACAAGAACAAGCGTTGTTATAAGGAACAGGATAGCTACTGTCGTTGTGAGACGTACCTGCATTTTTTCCTTTGTTGTACCGCCTGCTTTCTTGAAGAAGGAATCGCCCATGTCAGACGAAGCTCCCTGAATGCCGCGCATACCCGGGTCCTTACCCTCCTGCGCAAGAACGATGAAGATAAGCAGAACGCTTACCACGATGTGGAGAACGATAAACAGTGTGTTCAATTTTAAACCTCCTTTTCAAACGGGACGATATTATCCTGAATGCCCGTAAATAGTCCTGCGCAGTGCCGTGCGTTGATCTTCCGCCGACGTATATAACTTTGCGCATAATACCATACTATTATATCACAATCTTGGGATTTTGCAAGCCTTTTTTAAATTTTTTTTAAAATTTAAAAAAATTACTGTACTAATACATATTTTTTTGGTATACTATAGATGTACGAAAAAGAGCGAACTTGGGTGGTGATGTATATGGAAAGCTTTGAGAAGGAAAAAGAGAAGGTTATAACTGTTGGATTGCATACAGGCAGCCGCGATATAATAAACGATACAACAGAAGAATCTATGCGTGAGCTTGAAGAACTTGTTAAAACTGCGGGCGGAGAGGTGGTCTGCGAAACAGTGCAGAACCGCCCTGCTCCGGATGCCGGAACATATATCGGCGCAGGAAAACTGGAAGAGCTGAAAGAGGCGGCGGAATCTCTCGGAGCGAAACTTATTGTTTTCGATGACGAGCTTTCACCAGTACAGCTCAGAAACATAAGCGAGTATATCGGAGTGCGTGTTTTGGACAGGTCAATGCTCATACTCGATATTTTCGCTATGCGCGCGCGTTCGGGTGAAGGTAAGCTTCAGGTCGAGCTTGCGCAGCTAAAATATAGTTTGCCGCGTCTTCGCGGTATGGGTACCGAACTCAGCCGTACAGGTGGCGGCATAGGGACGAGAGGCCCTGGAGAGACGAAGCTTGAGACGGACAGGCGTCATATACGTTCGAGAATAACGGCTCTTGAATCGGAGATAAAAGAGATAAAAAAACACCGCGGCCTTTTACGCGAGAGACGAAAAAAAGACGGTGTTATAACTTGCGCGCTCGTTGGCTATACCAATGCGGGAAAATCGACTCTTTTGAACCGCCTTACCGATGCCGGAGTTTTAGCTGAAAATAAGCTTTTTGCCACTCTTGACACTACATCAAGGGTGATAACACTTGAGGATAATAGGAAAATAATAATTATTGACACCGTAGGCTTTATAAGAAAACTGCCTCACTATCTTATTGAAGCGTTTAAGTCTACGCTTGAGGAAGCGGCAGAAGCGGATTTTCTCATTCATGTTATAGATGCTGCGGGAGAGGAGACAGAAAACAAAATAGACGTTGTCGAGCGTGTATTGGATGAGATAGGCGCCGGTGGAAAACCGGTGATAAACGCGTATAATAAATGTGACGCTGCCGGAGAATTCATACCTCCACGCTCGGGAGGCGGTATGAATGTTTTCATAAGCGCTAAGACGGGCATGGGTATGGATGAGCTTATGGA
Source organism: uncultured Clostridia bacterium (assembly GCA_904395315.1). Taxonomy (GTDB): domain Bacteria; phylum Bacillota; class Clostridia; order UBA1381; family UBA1381; genus Ornithomonoglobus. Next base: position 18,096 of record CAJFNT010000048.1, on the reverse strand, counting down.
TGCTGTGTCAAAAACGGCGCCGGGAGCAAAATGTGAATACAGACTGCTTGTTCCGTATGCGGACGGTGGTATCATAAATGAATTGCACACAAATGAAAAAGTACTTTCGGAGGAATATACCGAAGATGGGATAGAGCTTCGTGTGCTTTTGGACCGTGCGGCTCACGGAAGGTTGAAAAAATATGCGGTATGATATTCCGCATACAGCGTAATAAAGCTGAAAATATATCCGGATGATATTTAAGACAACATTATAAACGGGAGGGTGATGCAGATGTCAGCCGGTAAGGAATATCTTAATAAATTGCTTGATATATTAAATGATATGGAGGATATTACGTACCGCCAGATGGCGGGAGAGTATCCGCTTTATTACAGAGGACGCATGTTCGGCGGGATCTATGGTGACAGGCTGCTCTTAAAAAAGACTCCTTCAGCCGAACGGGTGCTTGGAGATGTAAATTATGTAACTCCGTATCCCGGCGCGGGGGAGATGATATTGTATGAGGATCATGGTGATCCGGAAAAACTTATGCAGGCGATCGAGGAGATGTATGATGACTTGCCCGAGCCAAAACGCTCGCGCAGCCGTTCTGACTCGCAGATAAAGATGAAGAAAAAATAGAGTGGATGTGATGCAATGTCGGTAAAAGATACATATAAGACGGTTTCTAAAGAAGCGGAAACTCTCATGGTTGAAAAAAAGTCAAAGTTCTATGCGCATGTAAAGCCTGTGGATAACGAGGCGGACGCGATTGAGTTTCTGAACTGGATACGTTCCGAAAACAGGGACGCTACTCATAATGTTTACGCGTACGTGATAGACGAGAACAATATATTCAGATATTCGGATGACGGTGAGCCGTCCGGGACAGCCGGTATGCCGGTGCTGGATACTATAAGGAAATCAGGTATCACGGATGTCATCGTGGTCGTAACGCGATATTTCGGAGGGACGCTTCTGGGGACCGGTGGACTTGTACACGCTTACGGTTCATCCGCGCGTCAGGGGTTGGCGGAGGCCGGGGTCATAATCAGAAGCATGTGTGATATAGTTTCTGTTCGCGTTGGTTACGATCTGGTAGGAAAAGTACAGTATAAGATAGCTGCGGAAGGACTTGAGCTTGAGGATACGGTATATGAAAATGATGTGACGTTTTTTGTACGCGCGCCGCAGGAGCGGACAAAATATCTTCTTGAGGAGATCACAGATCTGACAAACGGCAGAGCGGTCATTGAAATTACAGGCCGAAAATATGCCGACAGAAGGGATGATGAATTTTATGGGAAGTAAGAAAAGACACCGTGTCATGGTCGTGATTATATGCGTTGTCATAGCTATTGCAGCGGGAGGCGCGGGATTTTATTTTGGAGAACGGTTGCAGCAGGATGATGTTATGAACGCATTGCCGCGTATGGCGCATGATATGCAGGCAGAGGAAGATGCCGAAAAGGCTACGCAGGCGGCTTTGGCGTCGCAAGCTGCCGCGACAGAAAAAGCAGCTGCTTTTGTTGGTAAATCCAATATATCCGCGGCGAGCGAAGGGACATGGTCTACAGTTGACAGTTGCAATTACGATATAACAGGTGACGGGGTGAACGATACGATAACTCTCTATACTTCCGCGGAGTCTGATGATATGGGTATACTCTGGAACGATTCTCAACAATGGATACTTGAAGTGAGTGACAGTGGAAATGGGTACTATACACTTGTGGATACACAGGTCAGTAATGGTTCGGTATATTATCAAGTGAACGAGCTCAGCGGCAGTGAGCGTTCAATAATCGTATATATAACAACCGGAGCCGGCACACAGATAAGCGAATATGTGTTTGGTAAGGCTGGCTTTACGGAAACAAAGATACATTCATCTAATGGTATAAATACGGTACATTCCTCAATACCATGGTACAAATAAATGGCAATTACTGTCGCAACAGAGACAGTATGGTATAATCAATCAATATATGAAAGGAGATTTTTTATGGAAATCAATTTGACAAAACAGACATTTGACGGTGAGGTAGTAAAATCAGATATTCCGGTACTTGTGGATTTTTGGGCATCATGGTGCGGCCCGTGCAGAGCTGTGGCACCGGTGATCTCGGAAATTGCTGATGAGTATAACGGCAAGGTAAAAGTATGCAAGGTAAATGTCGATGATGAGAGTGCACTTGCTGCGGAGAATGCTATCGTTTCGATACCGACTGTTATTATATTTAATAAAGGTAAGCAGGTAGGGAAGCTTGTCGGAGCGAGATCGTTCGATGAATATGCAGATGAGTTAGATAAATTGTTATGATCAATGAATAATATGCAACATATTCACTCGCTAAGAAAGAATATTTGTTGTTATATTTACTAAAAATTTAGTAAATATAAAAATTGGGTTGCATTTTTATTCAAAGTGATGTATAATATTTCGTATAATAAGTCGAATAAAGATACGCTGTCTCTTTGTTAGGCGGACTGCCCGTTTTGGTCTTTGAGCAGATCGGAACGGGCAGTCTTCCCGAAACGACAGCTTTATATTTTATTTTGAGCCGGAATATACCGCTCGGAGGGGATAAGATGCTAAAAGATATTATAGAACTTGATAAAAAATATTATATGAATACATTCGGCGACAGATTGCCCGTATGCTTTGAAAGGGGTAAGGGTCTGAAGCTTTACGCCGACAATGGGGATGTGTATTATGATTTTTTGGGCGGGATAGCAGTTAACGCGCTTGGACATTCGCATCCGGACTTTATCGACGCATTGAAAAAGCAGCTGGACAAGCTGATACATACATCGAGCCTTTATTATATAGAAAATCAGGCAAAACTTGCTCAGAAACTTGTTGAGAACACCTGTGCCGATAAGGCATTTTTCTGCAACAGCGGCGCAGAGGCTAATGAGGCTGCATTTAAGCTTGCAAAGATATATTTTTATAAAAAAGGTGAGGATAGATATGAGATAATATCGCTTGACCATTCATTCCACGGAAGAACGCTTGCAACTGTTGCGGCGACCGGACAGAAACATTATCAGGATCCGTACAGGCCTCTCACACCTGGATTCAAACAAGTGGCGCCTAATAGCTTTGACGCTCTTAAATCGGCTGTAACGGATAAAACAGCGGCTATAATGATAGAGCTTGTGCAGGGAGAGTCTGGAGTTCATCCTATGGATAAAGAGTATGCTGAGAAAGTAAGAGAGCTTTGCAATGAAAAGGGTATACTGCTCATAGTAGATGAGGTACAAACAGGAATGGGAAGACTGGGCAAGCTGTTTGCTCACCAATTATATGGGATAGAACCGGATATATTCACTTGCGCGAAAGCGCTCGGCGGAGGTGTACCGATAGGCGCGATGTGCGCGAAGGCTGATGTAGCATCCGCTTTTGAGCCGGGTGATCATGGTACCACCTTTGGCGGGAATCCATTGGCGACCGCTGCGGGTCTTGCTGTATTCGATATATATGAAAAAGAGAATCTTGTTGAGAATTCAGCGGAAGTGGGGAAATATCTTAAGGACAAGCTTTTGAAGACAGCTGAAAAATATCCCGAAAAGATCGTGGAGATCCGTAGTATGGGGCTTTTGATAGGGATAGAGCTGAAACCTGAATTTGCCGGGCCGGTATTTAACAGGCTTTTTGAGAGAAAGATACTTACGAGCCTCTGTAAGGGTGTGACGATAAGGATAGCGCCGCCGCTCATAATAACAAAAGAAGAGGCGGATATATTTGTAAATGAACTTGATGGTGTTTTGGCAGAGCTTTGACACCGAAAATTGTTGAAAGAGAAAGGGAATTTGTAATTATGAAAGATTTGATAAGCTTACATGACCTTACATCAAATGAGGTGAAGGGACTTTTGGATCTTGGGCTTAAGCTTAAGAAGGAATTGAAAAGCGGTATCCCTCATCCTCTCCTGAAGGGAAAGACACTCGGAATGATATTCACAAAATCATCAACGAGGACTCGTGTTTCTTTTGAAGTGGGGATGACACAGCTGGGAGGATACCCTCTTTTCCTCTCGTCGAATGATATACAGCTCGGAAGAGGCGAGACGATACATGATACTGCAAAGGTGCTTGAGAGATACCTCGATGGCATCATGATCCGTACATACGCGCATTCAGATGTCGTAGAGCTCGCGGAAGAGGCTGACATTCCTGTTATCAACGCTCTTACTGATCTGCTCCATCCTTGTCAGGTGCTTGCGGATCTTATGACGGCTTACGAGCACAAGGGACGTTTGGAAGGCCTTAAATTTGCATATATCGGCGATGGAAATAATATGGCGCATTCTATAATGTATGGATGCGCAAAGGTCGGCGTGAATTGCGCAATAGCGACTACGAAGGATTATCAGTGCAACGAGGAGGTTGTAGAAAATGCGAAGGCGGATTTTGCGGCGGGAAGCGCGGATTTGCTTTTGACGGAGGATCCTATAGAGGCGATAAAAGATGCTGATATAGTTTACACAGATACATGGGTATCTATGGGTATGGAAGCTGAAAAGGCTGAGCGCCAGAAGGTATTTATGCCGTATCAGGTAAACAAGGAGCTATTTGCACATGCCAAGGATGACGCGATATTTATGCATTGTCTTCCGGCATACAGGGGCTTTGAGGTCACCGAAGATATAATAGACGGACCGCACAGCGTGGTGTTCGATGAGGCGGAAAACAGGCTTCACGTTCAGAAAGCGGTTATGGCAACTTTGATGGGATGATAGAATAACGCGCGGCTGCCTGAGCGGCAGCCGCTTTATTTTTGTTATATTAACCGATTTAGGAGGAATTAGTATGCTTGCTGATTACCAATCTCTTTTTCAAATACGTCTTGCCAATTATGATGATATTGATTCAATAATGACCATAACACAGGAAGCTTTTCAAAAGTATAAGGAACTTGCCGGGATCGAAAAAGTTGAAGCGCTTGAAGAGACGAGTGATGATGTGCGGCACGATATAGATACAAAGATAGTTCTCATAGCGTTTTCGGACAGGGAACCGGTCGGCAGTGTGCGTGTCGAGATCTTGCCAGATAGAACGGCTCTTTTAACAAGATTTGCGGTTAAAGTAACGAGTCAGAATAATGGCATAGGAAAATCGATAATGAATCTTGTTGATAGAATAATGATAAAAAAGAAAGTCAGCAGGATACAGCTCTATACGGGATCAAAAATAACTTCCCTTATAAGATTTTATTATGGCAGGGGGTTTTACATAGAGTCTACAGATACTTCTCGCGGATATGTGCGCGCAAAGCTTGTAAAGGAATATTGACAAACAAAATTCGATATGATATAATTATCCCTATGCGTTATAAATGGATATAAAGGGTATGTGGGAAGAAAAGGATCTTGCTGCCTGAAGTTTAGGAGGAATATTATATGGGGATAATCGAGCTTTTGCTTATAGCAGTAAGTCTTTCAATGGATGCCTTTGCAGTCGCGGTCTGCAAGGGATTGGCGATGAAAAAAGTATCGTTAAAGGAACCGTGTATCGTTGGAGCTTGGTTCGGCGGTTTTCAGGCGCTGATGCCGGCGATCGGTTTTTTTCTCGGCGCCGCATTTGAAAAGTACATAACGCCTGTAGATCATTGGGTCGCATTTGTGCTTCTCGGCTTTATAGGCGCGAATATGATAAAAGAGGCGCTTTCTAAGGAAGAGGAGGAACCGAACAGTTCTCTCGGCGCAAAAGAAATGTTTGTTATGGCGGTAGCCACGAGCATAGACGCTCTCGCGGTCGGCATAACATTCGCATTCCTGATAGATGGGGTCGCGCATTTGATATTTGCATTTGTGTCGATAGGCGTTATAACGTTTATACTTTCCGCTGTCGGTGTAAAGATGGGAAATATATTCGGTGTAAAGTACAAGTCAAAGGCGGAGCTGGCAGGCGGCATAATTTTGATCCTGCTTGGTGTAAAAATATTATTGGAGCACCTCGGTATCATATCATTTTAATTATTATTTCGGCGGTATCCACCGCCGTTTTTTGTATAAAAAAAAGTGTCCGGGAATTTCCCCGAACACCTTTTATCAATCCTTGCGCGTATCAATCGCCATATGCCTCAATGAGTGCGTTATATTCCGCATCGGTTATCGGCATTACAGTACCGTGACGGTATGTGCCGTCGAACGTGAAATCAGATGTCTGTGTGAAGATGCCTTTTGTAAGATCATCTGTCACAAAAGGTTTATATCCTTGGCTTTTTGAATAATAGTCGAGGAGAAGACACCAACTGTCCTCACCGTTGAGCTTGTATATGGCCGGACCTTCATAGCCGGTCATATCGCCGAGGTTATATGTCTCTACAGGCGTCCATTTACCATCAAGAAAATTGCTCTTTTCCATGATGATAGAGGATCTTGACTCATTTTTTGTGAATCTGTAGTATATACCTTCATGATCTATTATCGTTGTATCGATATTGCTCACATCGTCTTCAATATAGATCTCAGGCTCCGTGAACGTTTGGAAATCTGCGGTATAGCTTCTGTATATGCACTGTTTCGAGTAATTGTCATCTGATGTTTTTGATGCCCAGAATACCATATACATGTCTTTTTCGGGATCGTAAATGGCTTCAGGAGCCCATGTACAGCCCGCGTTGTCTACCGCGACCTTAACGAGATTTGCCTCGCTCCAGTTTACAAGGTCAGTGCTTTCCCATACGACGATGCTTTGTGAGCCGGCTGTTTGTGAAAGCCCCCAAGCATTGCTGCCCTGAGTTTGTTTTCTGTTGTATATACTGAGATCGGTGGCAATTATAAAGTATTTGCCGCCCTCGCCGCGGAGGATGTATGGATCTCTTACACCTTTTTCACCCACATTGCTTGTGAGCACCGGAGCTCCGTCGTTAAGCGTAGTCCAGGTCTGACCGTCCTTTGATACCGAGAAGTATATCTGCTCGTCATCTGCATTTGCCTCATTATCCATGAAATGCGCAAAGAGATATGCGGTAGTATCAAGTTCGGGTCCTACAGTAACTTTTTTGGTTGTTGCGTTTACCTGAGGATCCTGATCATCCCAGATATAGCAGCTTACTTCATATTCACCGTCAGGGATGTTTGAAAAGCTGCCGCTGTCAGTATTCATGCTTACACCAAGAAGACTGCCGTCTGATCCGTGAATGGCTACATATGTGTCGTATGGCGTATTCTCCGGATATGCGCCGGTATAATATACGGTTCCGTTTTCAGCGTATGCAGTGAATGTATCTACGGCAGATGCAAGGCCGATAACGGTCACATCGAATCTGCGAGTGAGTTCTGTACCGTTGATCGTTACCTTAGCAGTAAGCGTTACAGTCACGGTGGAGGCTCCTCTTGTTACCTTACCGGTGTTGGTTATTACCGAATCATCTGAAGATGACCATGTGACAGCGTTACCGTTTATATCCGTCGGAAGTTCTATATCCGATGTTACTTTTGTTAGATCCGCATTGGGAGTGAGATCCGAAAGCAGACTGTGATCATATATAACGAAGTCATCCATATAGCCGGTAGCATATTCGCCATTGCCCCAATTAGCTCTTCCTATATAAGCGACAGAGTTTGCTCCGAGCATATCAGAAATATCAACTGACGAGTCGACATCCGAAACAAATTCACCGTTTATGTAGAGCGATACATCATTTTCGTTCATAATTATCAAAACGTCATTCCATTCGTTGGCGTTTATCGCACCCTCTGCAGCGGCGGGACGTGAGCCACTGTTGTTATATCGTTCAACCTGTATGCCGTTGTCCTTTACAAGGGCACCGATGTATTTCTCCTGGTTGTTTGTCTGTGTATTGTCATTTGGAGCAGCATAGAACATCCACGAGGTTGTTGCTTCTGCCGGCTTATATTTGAAGCTGATAGTCATTTCATCAAGACCTGTGAGTAGGCTGTTGCCGTTTGCATCAGTAAGCTTTATCTGTGTTGCTGCTGTTCCGTCGAATTGGACGCAGTTTTTTTCATCCTCGGTCACAAATTTAGGAGTTCCCTCTGCTTTGCCGTAGCTTGAACCGCTTGTAAGATCGCCGTTGTCAAAGTTCAAACTTATCAGTTCGCCGTTTTCCGGAAGAACGGGCGGATCTGTCGGCTCTTCCGGATCCTCTGATTCTGCAGGAGGAAGATCTGAAGCGTATGTTATGATATCAGCATCAAAGTTATCATAGCATACTATGCGTTTTACAGATGTCCTGTGATCTCCTGCAACTTCAAGTGATGAAATATTTATAGGCGTGTCAAGTACTGCTGTAAAAGTATAAGTTTCTGATGTTCCTCCGGAGATCGTGAGTGATGCATTTCCGGTGCCGTCTATGATCAGCTCGAGCGTTTTATTGTAGCCTACGTTATTTCTGTACGGCTGACTTGCTGAATCCCATCCGTTAGCGCCGGTTCTGCCGCTGAGCGCTGTTCGGCACTGTGCGACGACTGTGGCGCCGTTAAGTATATCTTTTCCGCCGAGTGAAAGGGCTGTAAAATTGCAGTTGCCCACATTTACAGTCATTGAGAACACATCATTCCCTTCAGAATCCTTTATGCTTAGAGTGTTATCGCGGCCGCTGTCTTCCCAACCCGCGAACATATTAAATGTGAATCTGAACCGCTGGTTTGAGCTGAGATTTACCGGTTCTGAAAGTGAAGCTGTTGATGTTGTCTTGACCGGAGCGAATACGTTTGAAAAACGCTCAAGTCCGGAAGGATATACTTGTGCTCCGTTGGATGAAAGATCACCCTGGGGAGCGTTGAATATGTTGGAATCACTTTCAAAATTGTCGCTCATAGCATCAAGATCTGTTATACTTGGTTCACCTTCGGCAACATCTTCGGAAGGAGTGCCGTTAATGAGAAATTCAGCTATGTTTGTCATGTTCTCGTTATTTGTGTATCTGAAATATCTGTATGCGTAGTTGTTAGAGAGCATATCGGATGTTATCGTTGTATACTCGTCGGCCGGGATGGCAGAGCTTATCTTGTAAAGATCCGTCCAGGTTATGCCGTCGTTTGACCCCTGAACGGTGCCGCCGACTGTTCTGCTTTCCATACCATTGCCGCTTCTTGCAGCGAGAAGTATCTCGGAAGGCTTATATGGAGCACCGTAGTCATACATTACCCATCCTCCCGATACACCGTCGAAATACGTGTTGAAGTCACCGTCCGCTACTTTGGTATAGTCATCACTGTCCTTGGGCTCGTTCGACCCGTCGCTCCATGATGCTGTACCGGAAAGTTTATATAGGGGCACATCAAAATCTCTTGATGTTGTGAAATTTCCGATCGTTGCATACACCGTGAATTTTCCAGAGCTCTTTGCCGTAAGAACACCGTCTGATGTGATCTCTGCTATGTTTGTATCAGAAACAGACCATTCAACATTTTCAGCGTCTTCAAGATTTGAGAGAACGGTGAGCGTTATAGAATCACCTAATCCAAGCTGACTTCCGCCTCCGGAAATGTATGCATAATCTGTAGGGCCGTTACCTTCTATTACATATGTTGTAACTGTGCCTGCCTTGAGAGTTGTGGTGATCTTTTTGTCGGCAAGAGTTGCTTCATCTTCGATATTCGCCCACTTTTCATTACCATCTCTGTCGGAACGTATCTCTGTTACGGTAGTTCCGGGATTTGTGAACGCTGAAAGATCAAAAACGTAATCTCTGTCTGAGGATGACGAGTTTGTTGCAACTATCTTAATATCGCCGCTTTCTTTGTTGTAAGCCGCCAGAGTTGAATTTGAAGATGCTATTATAGTGTCACCCGGTTCTATGTATTTTGTGAACTGACCGAACATATAATATTTGTTTGTAAGAACGAGCTCTTCAGAGTCGTGGTCAGCCATGCCAACGCCCCAGAGCGAGCCTGTGTATGATACGCTGTTGTTTGCCTCTGTCGCATTGCCGCTTGGATCACGGAAATCGGAATCCTTATGGACGTCTATGATATCCCACATTACCCATGCGGAAGGCATCATGCCGTTCATATCGGCAATGATCCTGTCGGCAAGACCAAAACCGTCCCAGCCTCCGTCTACTTCACTCATCCATAGATCCTTGCCTATTTCCTGAGCTTTTGCCTTTAGCCCGGAACGATTGGAACCACTGTAGGTATGAGTATCTATTCTGCCAAGAGCCTCTTTAGCCTCGTCTGTGAGACTGTCAAGATTTCTTACGGATGTGTCTATACTTGTTTCATCCATACCTGCTACGAGCACATCGTTAAACCCGGCCTCATCAAGGGCTTTTCTTGTTTCAACTATCATATTTGACTGGCTTGTGCCGGGATCGTAGTGACAGCCTTCCTGCTTGTTGCTCATTGCGCCCCAATAGGTGGTATCCGGCTCATTCATAGGCGAATAGCTTTCAAACTCAATGCCGTTATCTTTTAAAAGTTTTGTTGATTCTGCAATATATTTTGCAAAATCATCATACATATTGTCGCGCAGATTATTATCACCGGCATTTACGGCTCCGCTGGAACATCCGCTGTTTGTCATGAAGTACGGTGGCGAATTGGAGAAACCTTCAAAGTATATGTCGGGGTTCGCCTTAAGCGCCGCTTTCGCGATGTTTAACTGGTTCTGATCATTTGTTATATCGTATGATGTAATATCAACATCCGCTTCATCGTTCGTATATTCGAATGTTTCCCATACCCCGGGTACTTTGGAATCTGATCGTGTTACATGGGTGTGTGATGGATCGTCACCGCCGCCTATGTTGTATCGGCCGATATCGAGACTCAGTCCCTCATCCGAGAAAAACGCGTCTGCTGCAGCCTGTGTGAGTTTATCGCTGTAGCCAAGGCGGTTTGCCCACCAGCAGAGAGATGTGCCCCATCCCTCGAATTCACCATTGTTAAACGGAGAAGCTTCGGCAGGATTGAGTCGAACCGTGACCGCTGACGATGCTGCCGCCTCAGCTTCGGGCGTGCTGCCCGTTATTGCTCCGGCTGCAGGCAAAAGAGTCAGTGCGGTAATGGCCGAAAGAAATTTCTTTGCCTTCATGTGTATTTACCTCCTTATAAAGTTCTATGCAGCATAGGTCCGCATTGTGCCGCATTTATATATTGAAGTTACTCTCTCCTATATATTTAATTGTATTATAAAAAGCGCTTGAATTCTACAATGAATCTTAGCGCTTTGTTATAATTCTTATATATTTTTTGTGAAATTCGTTACAGCGAATTTTTTTCTGTATGCTCCGGGCGTTGTGTTTGTATAACGTTTGAACTGTTTTGTGAAATGACTTTGGGAACAGAATCCAAAGTAGGCGCTTATCTGCTGTATGGTGTAGTTTGAAAATTTCAGCATATTACAGCATAGTTCCATTTTCTGTTTCATGATATAGTCGGTTATCGTGATGTTTTCTGTGCGTTTGAAAAGATCTGATAGGTAATCAGGATTTAACCCAAGCCATTTCGCTATTTCTGCAATTACGATCTTACTGTGGATGTTTCTGAATATATAATCTTTTGTCTTTGAGATCATGGGATTGAACGATGAGGAATTATGTGTGTCATGCACCATTGAGGCAAGAGTCAACTGTGTGCTGTGTATCGTTTCAAGCACTTCCTCGCATGTCTTTAGTTTTTGCTCAATATTAAGAATGACCGCATCGACAAGCGAGAATATTGTTTCCGGATTCAGTCCGCCCTGTATCGCACTCCTTGATGAAAGTGTTATCACTCCTATGGCAATGTTTTTTATATTGCGCAGCGGGTCAAGTGCAAGTGTTCCGATGCTTCCCTCATATTTTTCTTCCCAGCATGATTTCAGAGCTTCAATATCTCCGCGGCGGATACTGTCCTGTTCGCGGAGTTCCTGATCATATGGATTGTGCCAGCCTATATTTTCGGCTGACTCGTTTAAGATCCTTAGTATATTATCATTGCTCGCCATGTTCAAAGAAGTTTTTCTGCCCACTCTGTCTCTTTAAAGCCTATAAGAGCGGTGTTGTCATTTATAGCGATAGGACGTTTTACAAGCATACCGTCGGAAGCAAGCAGATCTATCATATCATTTTCAGACATATCGGGAAGTTTATCTTTTAATCCCATTTCACGGTACAGTTTTCCCGATGTGTTGAATAGTTTTCTTACCGAAACACCCGAAAGAGTAATAATATTTTTCAGCTCGTCTGCTGAAGGGCGATCTTCTTTGATATTGCGTTCTCTGTATTCTATTTCATTTTTATCAAGCCATTTTCGTGCCTTTGTGCAGGTCGTGCACTTGGGATAGCATATGAATTCAAGCATTGTATTCCTCCTTGTATTTATTTAAAAACAGGCATTCCCTATAGGGAATGCCCATTACTAGTTATTGATAGATAACTATAAATCTTGCTGTAGGTGTTGTCGAAGAAGCGCTTGTTGTGCTTGAGACATACGTTATAAGCACCTTTGAGCAGTCATCACCGTAGTACATAGCTTCTTTGAGATCTGTTATTGTAAGAGCTGTGTCTTCAGTTCCATCTGCATAAGGTGTAAATTCCTCGGTTTCAGGATCATATCTGACAATTTTTGTTGATGATGATATTCTTATCTCATCGTAAGTTGAATCATCTATTTGACCGTTTTCGTCGAATCCGCTTCTTGTCACATATATAGCATTGGTATCAGGAAGTACCTGCAAAACGTTAAACATTGCAGCTCTGGAGAAAATATTTGTAACATTGCCGCCCGTCTGGAAATAGTCATCAGTCGGTTCGGTTACTCCTGTTTTTGGATATCTCCAATCAAATATGTATTTCTGCCAATTATTTTCTTCGGTTTGCTCCTGTGTTTCAAGCCATGCATATGTTTCAGTTTTTTCTTCACCGTTTTCATCAACGTATGTTATTGGCTCCCCATCAAGTACTCTCGATATCTCATCAAAATCCTGCACTTTCATGTATGAATCAGCCATGTTTTCTGAATCTGTTCCATAGAGAATAACGTCTCCCTTTTTGATGAGGCTGAAATCGTCTTGAGCATCAGGTGATATCGGTGTATCGGTGATCGAGGTAGCAGAGTTATAAGTGTGGAGCATATCATATACATCTCCCTCAGATTCATTATACTCCTCTTCTATATCATCCGCAACAAGACGATATGCTGTAGTTCTCGTTATTGCAGTGCCGCTCTTGAAGTTAGTATTGTATACGAGTACACAGGTAGGATATCGTGTAGTATTTACATCGTATGCGTCTATATAGTATGAGCCGCCAGAAGTCATACTGTTTGTCGTTACGGCTGATTTCAATGCGTATGAATCGTAGTCGGTTCTGTCTTTAGGAATAACGAACATAGGTGTGCTTGTCCGTATTGAATAGTATGTTGCGCCTGTGTTTGATTCTTTTACGCTTGAACTTGAGACATAATATTTTGCTTCTGGGTCCATCATCTTATAGCGTACTAGTGCGCCATTGTCATCGTTCTGAGTTCCTTCTGCTTCAGAGTTGATAGTTATTATCTGGTTGATTTCATCCGAATCGTTGAATCCGACTTTTATAAGCTGATTAACGCCGGTCAGCGTGACTTTTGCGTTGGGTATATCAGCGTCAGGGTTAGCGGTTTCGGCGGTCTCTGTAAGAGTTTCTATAACGCTTGGTCCGGACGAAGACTTGTTATTGAGCTTTACCTTATCAGCGATCTTATAGCTCTTCACTCTGTATGCTGTTGTAGAGGTAAAACTTGTTATACTTGTATTGGTCGGTGCGAACAGACGAAGATAATAATTCTCACCCTCGCTTTCATAGTTTATAACATATGCATAAGGATAGTAGTCAGTTGAGGCCGATACTGTGCCCCATTCAAGAGTGCCGAACATATCTTTGTATGCCGTTATCTGCATTCCTGTTGTTAGCTGCTTTTGTTCCTTATTTTCAATATACGAAAGGAAACGGTCACTTACAGGATACTCTACTTGATCGATATATATGCTGCTGTTTCCATCGTCATTAAGCATCAGTGAGGTTATTGTGCCGCTTATACTTTCGTCTGTGTCATATACGGTATAAAGCTCACCGTCAAGGCTTACGGCGTAATTTAAAACATCGTCCGCGGAAACCGCTGTAGTATTTATGGGATTGCCGTTTTTAGTTATTGTGAAAGTATACTCGGCGGAATCCGGATCAAGAATAAGGGAATTTCCTGTTATAGTTTTGTCCGTTATCTTATAATCTGTTGTGGTAGGTGTTCTATATGCGACTATTGTTTCATAGTCATATATGTCTATTACGTTGAAACGTCCTGACTCATTGTTATCTACGCATCTGACAGTTCCGTATATAAAGTGATCAGAGTTTGGATTCAGCCATTCGCTGAGAGCTTCAATGGGACTGTAGCTGGAATCGCCAAGATCCACATCATCAGTTACAGCTCTGCCGTTATAGCGTATGGTAAGTTCTGATGTGTCAAACCGCAGACTTGAGGAACGTGAACTATCATCGGGATAATAGTATAAAGTACCATTATCATAATTCTCAATATTCTTAGAATTTACGGTTACCTCGGTATTCGAATATGTTTCACTGTCTATTTCAACAAGCCATCTGTCATCGGAATTGCGATCCTGTCTGTAATAAACAACGATCGTATTTCCGAGATAAGGGGTTAAATCGGTTGCTGAATCTGTATATTCTGTAAAATTGATCACATATTCATCACCCTTGGAATCAAGGATATCCATTTGACCCGGTCCAAGATCGTTTGTACACTCAGATGTTGTGGAATCTTCTACACCAACAACGGTTCCCTTTAGAATATGCACATTGAGATAGTCGTTCAAAAGAGTTTTGCCCTCGCTGGATGAAAGCGTAACAGGATCTACCATTGGAACTTCAAGCGCGTTATACATTATCTGAGTGACAACTCCTCGGGTTGCGTTGTCAGAGAATGTGATTCCTGATATTTTATCTGTTAGCTTAAGCGCTGATGCTTCAGACTGATAGCCTTCGGGATAACCTCCCAGCTGTTCAGCCTGTGTTTGATAGCCAAGTGTGCAGACTACCATTTTCAATGCCTGTTCATATGTAACGGGATCATCCGGTTTAAATGTTTTATCGTCAAAACCGTTTATTATACCGAGATCATATGCGACCTTTATGTTTTCGTTTGCCCAATGATTGGAGTCTACGTCCTCAAATTGGGTTATCTTTTCAGTAAAACTATCATAGCCGAGCATATAAACTATGATTTTTGTAAATTCGGCACGTGTTATGCTTTTTTCCGGTTCAAAAGTGCCGTTTTCATATCCATTGATCACGTTGAGTTTGCTCAATGTAGTGATGGCGTTCTTGTACTTGTAATCTTCAGCAACGTCACTGAATGCCGCATTTACCGGTAGTGCGGTAAAAAGTGTTGTCATGATCATCACAAGCGCCAAAATAAATGAAAGCTGCTTTTTCATTAAATCAAATCCTTTCCTTTTGTGAAATAATGGACAGGGCAGCAATGCCATTATCTCCCTTTTTTAATACCGTAATTATTATGTGTGAACATAAAATAAAATTTACGATATATCTGAATTTATTATATCATTATTTTGCTTTTTAGTCAATATCATTATTTTGCGCTTTTTAATCAATAAAAAATTATTGAATTCGTAGTTTATGATACATTCAATTTATGAATTTTTTATAAAAATGCTATGAAATAACATAATTCAGGTTGAATTTTTTCATATTATATGATACACTTATTTATAATATAGTCTGCTTCATACATATAATATTATTGTTGCGCCTATTAGGCGTGTTTTTTAGAGGGGCAGATGTTAGATGTGTGTTGCAATGAGAAAGCTGCGGCAGTATAAAAATGGCTTTTGGAAAGGAGTCTGGATCTGTAAATGAATAATAACAAAAAAAATTCTCAGGGGAATTCTCCTATGAAAAATCCGCTGTTGATTTTTTTGATCATATCCGTGGTGGCAACGATCGGTTTGAATTTGATGATATCTATGCTTTCGGCGCCGAACAAAACGGAGATAACTTATGATGAGTTTTTACAAATGATTGACAAGGGTGAAGTGGACGAGGTCGTTATGTCAAGTGATCAGTATACGATCTATGGACAGCCGACCATAAGTGAGGAGGATGTAAAGAACAGCGGTAGCGGATTGTTTATGTTGGGAGGAATGGGTGATGACGCTGTAAAATCACAAGTAAAAGCGTCAAGACCGATATATTATACCGGATATATAAATGATCAGCGTCTTTTAGACAAGCTTGATGGAAAAGGTGTCACTTATTCAACACCTGTGCAGTATTCGAATCCCATACTTGATTTTATACTTAGCTGGATACTGCCAATGGTAATAATGTATATTATAGTTATATTGCTTATGCGTATAGTGACAAAGCGCATGGGCGGCGGAGGCGGTATCATGGGTATCGGACAGTCTCACGCTAAGATGTATAATGTTGAAAATAAGACAGGAGTAACATTTAACGATGTTGCCGGGCAGGAGGAGGCAAAGGAATCTCTTGAAGAGATTGTGGACTTTCTTCATAACCCGGGCAAGTATGCCGCAATCGGTGCAAAGCAGCCGAGAGGAGCTCTGCTTGTTGGACCTCCGGGAACAGGAAAGACACTTCTTGCAAAGGCTATTGCAGGTGAAGCGAATGTGCCGTTTTTTTCACTTTCCGGTTCGGAATTTGTTGAAATGTTTGTTGGTGTCGGAGCATCAAGGGTTCGTGATCTGTTCAAACAGGCGGCTGCAAAGGCACCTTGTATAATTTTTATAGATGAGATCGATGCAATAGGAAAGTCGAGAGATTCTCAGCTTTCGACAAATGATGAGAGAGAGCAAACGCTCAACCAGTTGCTGTCAGAAATGGACGGTTTTGATTCGTCCAAGGGACTCATCGTGCTTGCAGCAACAAACAGGCCGGAAATACTTGATAAAGCGCTTCTACGCCCAGGTCGTTTTGACAGACGGATAATTGTTGAAAAGCCGGATCTCAAAGGACGAGAGGATATATTAAAAGTACACATAAAGCATGTCAAGACAGATTCCAGTGTGGATCTTCATGAAATGGCTCTTGCAACGAGCGGTGCGGTCGGTGCAGATCTTGCGAATATGGTAAATGAAGCTGCATTAAGAGCAGTGCGTCTCGGCAGAAATCTTGTGACGCAGGAGGACTTGATGGAGTCCGTAGAGGTGATAATTGCCGGTAAGGAGAAAAAGGACAGGATACTTTCTCCGAAGGAAAAGAAAATAGTTTCTTTTCACGAGGTCGGACACGCGCTTGCCACTGCGGTTCAAAAGCATACACAGCCAGTGCATAAGATAACGATCGTTCCGAGAACGATGGGTGCCTTGGGCTATACGATGCAGATGCCTGAGGAAGAGGAACATTATTTGAACAGCCGTGACGAGATACTCGATCAGATAACGGTATTGCTTGCTGGACGAGCGGCGGAAGAGCTTGTTTTCAATATCCAGACTACAGGCGCATCTAATGATATAGAGCGTGCAACGGATATGGCAAGAAAGATGATCACTATGTTCGGTATGTCGGATAAATTTGGACTTGCGAGCCTTGAGAGCCTGCAGAACAGGTATTTAGACGGACGCAGCGTTTCTAACTGTTCTGAGCAAACTAAAACAGAGATCGACCGGGAAGTTATAAAGACATTAAAAGAGCGTTATGAGGTAGCAAAACAGCTGCTTGCAGATAACCGCGATGCGCTTGATGAGATAGCATATTTCCTTATAGAAAAAGAAACGATAACCGGCGAAGAATTCATGGAGATATTTAACAGGGTTAGAGAGAACAGAAATAAGCCTGAAGAGGCTGCTGGAGTTTCAGAGAATAGGGATAGCGGATCAGATCAGGATATATGAATCCGCTGATCAATACGGGGCGGTCAGATGATTTTGACCGCCTCTTTATTATGTTGGGATGTATTTTCAAAAGGAATTAAAAGTCAAAAACACTGAAAAATCGTAAAAAAAAATAAAAAAATACTTGACAAATGATAAAGCGTATGGTAGAATATATTTGTTGTTCGGCGTGAGCAAGATATTCGGACGATGTATGGAGGAGTATCGAAGTGGTCATAACGGGCCGCACTCGAAATGCGGTAGTCCGAAAGGGCTCGTGGGTTCGAATCCCACCTCCT
>CAJFNT010000047.1 GCA_904395315.1 uncultured Clostridia bacterium | reverse complement strand
CTCACCGCCGTAAAACTCGCTCACAGGAGTATCTGACCCATTTCCTGTCACGTGACCATGCTCTGCCTTTATACCTTCTTCTTTTAATTCCTTCTCAGCATCTTCATCCGCGGCTACCACCGACAGATACGGATCTATCGGTAATTCTGCAAACTGCGCATGTATCGTTACATTTCGGCTCCCGTTATACGTTGCTGTGTATGTATTGCCGGAAGCGTCAGGTATCAACTTGAGCACCTCTTTTCCACTGTCATCAAAATACGAATACCACCATGAATCAACCTCAAACCCTTCATTCGGCGTTACCGTTACCATGAATGAATCACCGTTTTTTACCGATATAGACCCCGTATCGATATTTGAATTCGTATCGGTATAGTTTGTGATATTGACCGAGCCTCCCGTGTCATCCCCATGATTAGCATCGTTTGAAGCAAAATATTTTGTGCACGATACGGCGTTTACAGTGTGAGTATATACTGCGCGAAGCACTATCGCATACTTGTCAGCATCATTTTTTATCTCAAAAACCTGTTTCCCGCCGCTGTCGGTGATCGTGAATGCATGTGTTTTCCATATAAACCCACTTACCGTATACTTTATCGTGTGAGTAGTATCTACTTTACCGTTTAACGAGGTCGTACCGTTTGCCGCGTACACCTCCCAGTAAAGGAAGTCACTGCCCGCCAGTTGGGGTTCTGTGTCCTGTATTACACTCTCATTTTCAAAAGTATCCAGTTTATATGAAGTTGGGATATCTTCATCCCATGTTCCGCCGTTGAGATCATATGTGACATAGCCAACGGAGGCAAATATCAGCTCGACATTTTTTGCTTCATCCATTGTCAAAGAATATCTATACGAACCGTCCGGCTGCTGCACGAATCCATTTGATCCTATTTGGACATGCTCACCGTTAACTGTCGCGCCGACAAACTTGTGATTATCATCTTCAGGACTCGCCGTTATTGTAACGGTTTCGCCCTCATTTGCGCTTCCGTTATACGCGTTGACGTGTGAGACCTCAACATCTGAGACGCCGCCGCCGGATACTGTGCCGGTCCCGCCAGCTGTCGCTGTAACAGTAAGCGGATACTGTATGCCGAACACAATATTATCAAGACAGTTTCCTTCACGATTGTCAGCAGAGCTGTTAAGCGCCGCAAAAGCAAATGTAGTGGCGTTCTGTCCCTCCGGCACTTTATAAGTACCGCTGTACTCATGCCATGATCTGTCATCACTCGTTATTATCCAGCAGGTCCATTCCTGATCACAGTGATCTGTTTTCTGATTGCTTACATCGGCAGATGTTATTTTCATGCCGTCATGTATTTTTGCCGAATAGATCTTTCTTGCCGCGATTGACATCCCGGGCTGCGATGTCTCACCGGAATTTTCGGTTATCAGATCGACCATCGCGCTGAATATATCCTGTGCGGAATCACTTTCCTTTTTCAGTCCGTCCTGTTTAGGGCCGATGAACACCGCCATCGAATCCAAGCCTCCCGTAGAAGTCCTTGCTCGATGATCCAGTCTCCATGTGAGCACATTGTCCTCAGCAGTCTGTATAGTCTGGTAAAGCGAAGACTGTTCTGTAGCCACAAGCTCCGCGAACTGGCCGCCGCTTGCCGCCTCATTCGTCTTCGTTTCAGTGTTTCCGTCTCTGAAATAACCCACTGTGCTACCACCGTTCCAAGATTCTATATCTCGTGCCGCCGCAAGCTCTATCCTGTCATCTGACGCGGTAGTCTCCCAATAAAACTCGCTTTTATCCGGATCCGAGGATTGATCGGAAGAAATGTCGTCATATATCGAGCGCGTAGTCACGAACCACGGATCATCATAATTGGTATATGTCGGCCGCCACCCGCCTGAGCCAATTCTGTACCGTCTGAAAATAATATCCGCATCCCCGGTGTCATCATTTGATATCGTATAATTACCATATGTTCCCTTCGTTTTTCCGCTGTTGTCCGCATCTATATCAGACTTCGCTAACGCCGTGTCAATATTCGGCCATTCAAAGTCACCGTTCATAAGACTTGTAGGCAGATCTGAGACCTGATCCTCCTCAGCAGCCGCGGCGCGGTTCGGAAAGGGCAGAGCAATTGCCGTAAAAAGCGCTGCCGCCGCTGCCGCGATACTAACCGTCTTTTTAAAGATATTCGTCCTTTTCATCTGCTTGTCATCTCCTCTTTTCTCCGATACGCCACACATCGATCCGTCTGCTTCCGGAGCAGTTCCCATATCGGAAATATTTTTATTCTACTGTAACATAAAGATCCGCATTTTATAAGATATTGTGACAAATCCGGTGGTTTTTGTGATGATTTATAAAAAATTTAAAATTGATTATTTGGCGCTTTTCTGATATAATTAAGAATGATTAGTATATAGGAGACGATGTTATGCTGAAAATTGCTTTATGTGATGATGACAGAGATCAGATCAATAAGATCAAAGAACATCTTTTGGAATATTTCAAAACCGATGTAAATTTAACTGTATTTACAAACAGCCGCACGCTGCTTGACCACGTTGAATGGAACGGGAAAGAACTATTCGATCTTTACATCCTTGATGTGATCATGCCCGAGCTTTCCGGTATAGAACTTGGACTGCAGCTGCGCAATATGGATATTTCCGCGCCCATTATCTACCTTACAGGCTCAAAGGACTATGCTGTGGATTCCTACAATGTGCACGCGCTCCATTATCTTGTCAAACCGGTCGAAAAAGAAAAACTGTTTTCGGTGCTGAAACAAGCGGAGCTCCTGATAGAACGGCTCAAAACGCATTCGATAACAGTAAACACCTCTGACGGCACAGTCATCATAAGGACCCCCGATATCCTTTTCGCTGAGCTTTACGAGCGTTCTGCAAGGTATAACCTGATAAACGGAGATGTCGTTGACAGCCAGAAGCTAAGGGTATCATTTCAAAAAGCGGTCAGTGAATTGCTTGAAAGAGACAATTTCATTATGCTCGGCTCAAGCTTCCTGGTCAATCTGCATTATATAAAAAAAGTTGGTAAAAAAGAGTTGATGTTGGCTAATAAAAAATCCTTGACAATACCGAAAGGCACAAGAAATGACCTGCTGAACAAATGGATGGATTATTGGATGGAAGAATAGATGACTATCCCGAGTCATGAGGCCCATCGTTCTGCGCGGTCTTAAATACAGAACGGACGGAACTCACCCGAAGATATATTGATCGGGTGGATCCCGTCCGCGGTCTCAATACTTTTATCTGCGCGCACGAGGCCGGCAGACTGATCATTTAGCGCTCCGGATCAGCGTCATCGATCCGGCTCCGCACCGTATCGATGAATCCCAACACGGCTTGCTTGTCGCCCTGCTCTATCAAAGCTGATACCGTCATCCATTGATGGCGCATATCATGACGCTGTATACGCATTTTCTCATCCAGCTCATGATTTGATTCAGACTGCCGTTCAAGCGCCGCGATCTGAGCTTCTACCAGTTCACGGCTGTTTTTCAGGTCATATTCCTGCAATACTCTCATAAAGAACAAATATATAAGAACGTATGAGCACGTGCATACTATAACGATCCCATAAATGATCACAGACGCAGCCAAAGGATCATCCTGCAAAAAATTATTTATCAGATAAAGCGTCAATATAAAAGCCGCAGACGGGATCAGGCACAATGTTCCCCAGCCCTTATCCAAAAGCTGAAGCATGCGCTTGTAATACGGTTTAAAAAATCTTACCACAAAATAAAGCGCCAAATATGAAGCGATACGCACTGCCACATGTAACCAAACATTTTCCGGCATCAATGCATGCGCCAATATACCGTTTGCATTCCCAATACACCCGAGCCAAAGACAGGTACATATATTAAACACGACCCGAAGACCTTTATAGCGCGAACACAGCAATGTCATAAAAACATACGGAAGAGTGACCGTAACTATCCCGACTCGTTTATAAATATCCCAAAAATCGAAAAACAATATCAACAGGATATTTGCGCACACGACCGGAATGATGACCGCTGCCCAAAGCGATCGCCATACACGCACAGGCTCTTTAAACTCTGTGAGCATAAACACATAACTGCCGAGAAGCATCTGCGTAAAAAGCACCATAAGCGCGTTCATATAATCATTGTATTCCATACAATCCTCCTAAGATCCGCATTTTATATCAGCTGCTGCCGGATCCGGCTCCCCGCGGCACCGCAGTGTCGATCATAAGCTAAATCGCTATCCTCAATGTAAACCATCCGTCCGAAGCTTCATAGCTCCATGAGGCATCATGCTTTTTACAAAATGAAGCGATCGAGCGTGTTCCGATGCCGTGTCCTTCTTTCAAGGATACCGGCAATCCATCACTGTCAAACCTTACATCGCCTCTGTAAGTATTCTCGACCTTCAGCATAAGTCCAGGATATCCTATACATTTACATATGATCTTTCGCCTTCCCGATGGAAGCTCTGCACAGGCATTGATAGCATTTTCCAAAGCATTTGCAAACACCATTGACAATTCTGCGGGATCTACCGGCAGATCTTCAGGTATATCCAATTTTGTTTCAACATTTATACCCTCGCGCTTTGCCTTTGTAAGATAAGCGGTAAACGTCGCGTTCATTATCTGATTTTTACACCATATGACCGATACATCTTCATCCAGTTTCTTTTGCGCCAACCCTACGAGCTCTGCTATCTCCCTGTCTTCGCTACGCTCGACCAAATGTGAAAGCTTCATCCAGCGGCAGCTCATATCACGGCGCTGCGCGCGCATCACCTTTTCAGCCTCCCTATTCTCTTCAAGCTGCCGCTCAAGCGCGAAACGCCTGACTTCGGCAAGCTCTCTGCTGTTTTTCAGCTCATAGTCATCCAGCACCTTGACAAAAAACAAACTGATAAGACTATACGCGCAGGTGCATATAAACGTTATACCACATATTATAATAAGTGATACGACCGGTTTTTTTTCCAATAGAAAATTGATGATATACAAGGCTGTCAAAAAGGTAACAGTCGGGATCATACACAGAACACTCCAGCCATTGTCAAGCAATCGAACCATCCTTTGATAATAGGGACGGAAACGACGCAATACAAAATACAGCGCCGTGTATGCCGCTACCTGAGCCGCAAGCCTGATCCATAAATTACCTCCCAAAAACAGATAAGCTATCTCCGCGCATGAATATGCCATACACCCTATCCAAAGGCAAGTACACACGCTGAATATCACTCGCAGACCTTTATACCTTGAACAAAAACCAGTAAGCATAACAGTTGGTATGGTCAGCGTAAATACCGCGCAATACATCCATATCTCCTTGCCTATGACCGCGCACAGCAATCCATTCGCCGCTATGTCAAGCTCCGCCAAAGCAGCCCAGCGCAGCCTCCATACACGCCGAGGTTCACGGAACTCTGTAAGCATCATTACATACACTGCAAGGAAAGTGTGTGAAAATATTACCAAAACGTTTATCAATTCTTCCTGAGTCATATCCATCTCCAACGCATTTCGCGATCACCTAATATTATTTATCCCATTTCGCAAATTTAACACATATTATTTTTCAGAATCATTATAACACTATTCGTATCAAAATTCAACAGGATCTTGGAGATCAATTACCGCTGTTTCCTATCGGTTCCCTATCCGGACCTTTCTCCGCTTAGAAAGTGATGGATCCTGCCGCGCCGAAGCAACATCTGTTTGTCCATATAAAGATCCTGCTCTGCTTCTTTTGTGCTATTTTTACACAAACTTTACAATATTGATAAGAAAATATGATATTTGCGCCGAAAACTTGACAGGTGTATTGACAGCTGTCAAGTTAGCCTGTATAATAAAACAAACAAGTCGGAAACGGACTGCAGCGGATGGGCATCGCGCCTCCGTTATTAAGGAGAAAATTATGTCAAATACAATCAACAGGATAAATGAACTGAAAAAAGAGAAAAACGCTGTCATCCTCGCGCATTACTACTGCCCCGAGGACACACAGGGGATCGCCGATCATATAGGCGATTCATTCTATCTTGCAAAGATAGCCAAGGAGACCGACGCGGACATCATCGTCTTCGCCGGTGTGCGTTTCATGGGCGAAAGCGCAAAGATACTCAATCCGGATAAAAAGGTGCTTATGCCCGATATGAGCGCCGACTGCCCTATGGCTCACATGGCGTCCGTTGAGAGGATAGCCGAGGTGCGTAATGAGCATCCCGGGATCGCAGTGGTATGTTACATAAATTCCACAGCTGAACTTAAATGCGCAAGCGATGTGTGCGTGACATCATCCAACGCGAAAAAGATCGTAAAGGCACTGCCGAATAACGACATCTATTTCATCCCGGATCAAAATCTTGGCCGCCACGTAGCTATGGCGATCCCGGAAAAGCGGTTTATATTCAATGAAGGCCACTGCCCCATCCATCATGGATTTACAGAGGATGAGCTTATACGGCTGAAGAGACTCCACCCTAACGCCAAAGTGCTCGCTCATCCCGAAAGCCGCGACTGTATATTAAAACATTCCGATTATATAGGCTCGACCGCCGGTATAATCGACTATGTTTCCGGCTCAGATGTAAACGAGTTTATCATTTTCACAGAGGAAGGCATAAATTACGCGCTAAAAAAAGCGGCGCCCGATAAGCATTTTTACTATCCGAGTGTTGGATGCGCCTGCGCCGATATGAAACTCAACACACCTGAAGCGATACTTAATGTACTCGAATCGGAACAAAACGAGGTTTTACTTGATTCCAAAACGATGAAAAATGCACTCGAGCCTCTTGAAAAGATGCTCGAGCTTGGAAAATAATTATTGTGATAAAATCACCTGTTTTACGGAGGGGATAAAATGAAGCTTAAAGCCGATGTCATCATTGTCGGAACCGGAGTCGGCGGACTTTACTGCGCCTTGAATCTTCCGTCCGATATGGATATAATAATGATAACAAAATCAGACGTCGATGAAAGCGACTCGTTTTTGGCTCAAGGCGGGATATGCATGCTGAAAAACGATGACGATTACGACAGCTATTTTGAAGACACAATGCGCGCCGGTCATTATGAAAACAGAAGAGAATCGGTGGATATTATGATACGCTCATCGCGGGAGACTATTGCCGATCTTATAAGCTACGGCGTGGATTTTAAACGCAACGAAGACGGTTCCCTCGCTTTCACAAAAGAAGGCGCACATTCGACTCCGAGGATATGTTTTCACGAGGATGAA
Organism: uncultured Clostridia bacterium; assembly: GCA_904395315.1. Lineage (GTDB taxonomy): Bacteria > Bacillota > Clostridia > UBA1381 > UBA1381 > Ornithomonoglobus. The sequence continues at coordinate 8,778 of CAJFNT010000047.1, read as the reverse complement.
ACAGGAAAAGAGATCACCTCGCATCTTTTAAAGGCTGTCCAGGAACGGAGCAACATAAAAATAATCGAACACTGCCGCATGACAGACATAATCGAAAAAGACGGACGCTGCATCGGCATAATCGCTCAGCACGAAAACGGGGCAATGACCGAGATCAATGCAAAATTCACTGTGCTTGCCACTGGCGGTGTGGGAGGGCTTTTCAAAAACAGCACAAATTTCCCTCATCTTACGGCAGATTCGCTCGCTATTGCAATAAAGCACGGGATAGAGCTTGAAAATATCGACTACATACAAATACATCCAACTACTCTTTTCTCCCACAAGCCCGGAAGAAGATTCCTGATATCGGAATCGGTACGCGGCGAGGGCGCTGTGCTTTTCAACTCGCATATGGAACGCTTTGTGGACGAGCTCCAGCCGCGTGACGTTGTAGCGGCGGCGATATTCGAGCAAATGAAAAAGGACGGGAAACCATATGTATGGCTTTCGATGAAGCCTATACCCAAGGAGACTATACTCTCTCATTTCCCAAATATATATAAACGATGCCGCGAAGAGGGCTATGATGTAACGCGCGAATGCATCCCCGTAGTACCGGCGCAGCATTATTTCATGGGCGGGATAAAAGTCGACCGTTACTCGAAAACGTCGATGGAAAATCTGTATGCGACAGGAGAAACAGCATGCAACGGTGTTCACGGAAAAAACAGACTCGCAAGCAATTCTCTGCTTGAAAGCCTTGTTTTCGCAAAGCGCGCGGCAAAGCGTATAACGGAAACATTTAATGACTTTGACTGTATAGAGCCGCAGATAAACATAAATGATTACCAAGGCTGTGAGAAGGACTATACAAAGATCGTACTTAACGAAATGGAAAGGATGAAAAAATATCATGAACAGCATAACACTGAAAATAAACGCGGATAAACTGATAATGAGCGCTCTACGCGAAGACATATCCGACGAAGACGTCACCACAAACGCCGTGATGCCTGGATATAAAAAAGGCACAGTAGAGCTGATCTGCAAGCAAGACGGCATTTTAGCTGGTATAGAGGTATTCAAGCGCGTATTCACTCTGCTCGACGAAGCCACAGAATTCGACATAACTGTCGCTGACGGAGCCGAGATAAAGAAAGGACAGAAACTCGGCAATATTACCGGAGACATCCGTGTACTCCTTTCAGGCGAGAGGACCGCACTCAATTTCCTGCAGCGCATGAGCGGCATCGCGACTTACACTCACTCTATAACAGAGCTTTTGAAAGACACGAAAATCCGTCTTCTCGACACGAGAAAAACAACGCCGAATATGAGAATATTTGAAAAATATGCTGTAAAAGCAGGAGGCGGCGGCAATCACCGCTACAACCTTTCAGACGGTGTACTCTTAAAAGACAACCATATAGGAGCCGCAGGCGGTGTTACAGAGGCTGTGCGCATGGCCAAAGAATACGCTCCATTTGTCAGAAAAATAGAGGTCGAAACAGAAGATCTCGATATGGTACGCGAGGCTGTCGATGCCGGAGCCGATATAATAATGCTCGACAACATGACTCACGATATGATGCGCGAAGCCATAAAGATCATTGACGGCAGAGCTGAAACAGAATGCAGCGGAAACGTTACAAAGGAAAATATAAAGGCGCTTGCCGATCTGGGCGTAGATTACATATCCAGCGGCGCTCTCACCCACTCTGCACCGATCCTCGATCTCTCATTGAAGAACCTGCACGCGGTTTAATAAATTCGCATAAATATCATGTCAACACATTACGGAGGTGCCAAAAAGATGAATTCTGCTGAAAGAGAGGATAAGATCCTTGAGCGGATCAAGAAAAGCCCAGTGCCAGTCTCGGGCGGCGCCCTCGCACGTGAATTCGGCGTGAGCCGTCAGAGCATAGTAAAGGATATCTCCGCGCTCAAAGAGCATGGATATCCCATAATCGCCACAACAAAGGGATACATGCTTTCAATGCCGCCCCGTCCCGAGCGTGTTTTCAAGGTAGTCCATTCCGATGACGAGGTACGCAAAGAACTCGAAACGATCATCCATGCCGGTGGAGAAGTAAAAGACGTCTTTGTCTGGCACAAGATCTATGGAAAAATAGAAGGCTCAATGAATATTAAAACGCAGCAGGATATAAACGAATATATAGAGAGCCTTGAAAACGGCCGGTCGAGCCCATTAAAACGCGTTACAAATGAATACCATTATCACACTGTATCCGCCGAGAATGAAACGATGCTCGATCAGATCGGCAAAGTGCTTGATGAGATCGGTTTTCTTGTAACAGACGAGGAGTAGACCGCGTATCCGGAGGATATTGAGATGAAGATCAAAGGAACAAAAAAGATGTATGTAACTGTCACAGGTATAAAAAATTATTCTGGTGTGCGTCCGTTTACAATAGGAGCGATGCTCCTCGCTGTAAAAGAGCCGGAAAACGCTTATGATTCCGAGGCGATAGCCGTTTACGACCGGTACTGTGATAAGGTCGGTTATATCGCAAATTCTATAAACACAAAAGCAAACGGAACGATGTCTGCCGGAAGGATATATGACAAATGCGGCAGGATCATGATGATAGCGGTGCGCTTTGCAACACGCAGCGAAGCAATATGCGAAGTCATAGACAAGGACTGCACCAGACGAGAAACTCTTTTGAAATATATCGATGATGAAGACGGCGAAGAATTTTTAGACGAGCTTATAGACAGCGGCAGCACATTCAGATTCAGCGATATAGATATTATATCTGATGACGATACAAATTATCCAGATGACGACAGCGATATTTTTAAATTTTAACACACTTTGCGGACAGGACCCTCGAAATGGATCCTGTCCGTTTTTGTATTTTATAAATTTCCGTTTGGGCTAAAAATATTTCCGATCGGACATTGTAAATCCAGAGTTTTATGGTATACTATATATAAGCAAAAGATACCCCCACCCCGTGTCGGTATTGTCTTATAATAACTGACCGCGAAACATCGGTCTCGCAATTGCCTGAATATAACATAAGGAGGAAACGCTATGCAGGAACGATTTAACGTAACAGGCATGACCTGTGCGGCATGTTCGGCACGAGTTGAAAAAAGCGTTGCCGCGCTGCCGGGCACAAAAGAAGTGTCTGTAAATTTGCTGAAAAACAGCATGGTCGTCGACTATGATGAAAGATCGCTCAACAGCGGAAATATAATAGAAGCCGTCGAAAAAGCCGGCTACGGCGCTTCTCTTCAGAACGCCGAAAAACAAGCTGCCGCCGTCTCTCCGTCAGATGACGCGAAGAAAGAGTATAAGACTATGCGTAACCGCGTTATACTTTCATTCATATTTACCGTGCCCCTTTTCTATATATCTATGGGACACATGATGGGATGGCCGCTGCCGGGTATATTCCTTGGCACGGAAAACTCGATGATATACGCGCTGACATTGTTTTTACTGCTTGTCCCGGTGATGATCATCAATTCAAAGTATTACCGCTCCGGCTTCAAAACACTGCTACACGGCTCGCCCAACATGGATTCTCTCGTTGCGCTCGGATCAGGAGCCTCCGCGGCATACGGCATATACGCACTGTACAAGATCGCGTTCGGATTTGGTCACGGCGACCTTGCCATGGTGAGCCAATTCACTCATGACCTTTATTTCGAGGGAGCTGGAACGATACTCACGCTCATAACCCTCGGCAAATTCTTCGAGGCGCGCGCAAAAGGCAAGACTTCCGACGCTATAAGCAAGTTGCTTGACCTCGCTCCAAAAACAGCAAGAGTCATACGCGGCGGCGAAGAAACTGTGATCCCTGCCGAGGAAGTTGAAAAAGGCGATGTCCTGATCGTAAAAGCAGGTGAATCCATACCTGTGGACGGCATACTTTTAGAGGGCCATGGCTCAATCGACGAATCCGCCATAACCGGAGAAAGTATACCTGCCGACAAGAATGAGGGTGACAAACTGATCGGGGCGACTGTGAACAAAAGCGGCTACTTTACAATGCGCGCGACAAAGGTCGGTGACGAGACCGCATTGGCACAAATAATACGTCTTGTGGACGATGCTACAGGCTCAAAAGCACCGATCGCAAAGCTTGCCGACAAAGTCGCGGGGATATTCGTGCCGATAGTTATCGGAATAGCTGTAGTCTCCGCTATAGTATGGCTGATATGCGGAGCAACATTTGAATTCGCCCTTACGATAGCAGTCTCGGTGCTTGTTGTATCGTGCCCATGCGCATTGGGGCTTGCTACTCCTACGGCTATAATGGTCGGCACGGGACGCGGCGCTTCAAACGGTATCCTTATAAAATCCGCTGAGGCTCTGGAGACCGCGCACTCGATACAAACCGTGGTAATGGATAAAACCGGAACGATCACAGAGGGCAGACCTGCAGTGACGGATATATCCGCTCTTAACGGAGCTGATGAAAACCGGCTTTTAAAGATCGCGGTTTCTCTTGAAAAGCTTTCCGAGCATCCGCTTGCGAAAGCAATAACTGATGAAGCGGAAACACGCGGGATAACCGCAATGCCTGTAAGTGATTTCGAGCAGCTGCCGGGAATGGGCATAAAAGGGACAATATCCGGCAAAGAATGTCTCGCTGGAAACATCAAACTGATGAAAGAAGCCTCAATAAACGACAAGGCCTTAAAACCGCTTCATGACAGCATGGCTGCCGAAGGCAAAACGCCTCTGTTCTTTGCAGAAAACGGAAAACTAATAGGCATGACAGCCGTTGCAGACATCGTCAAGCCCACAAGCAAAGCAGCGGTAAACGAGCTCCGCCATATGGGAATAGAAGTGATCATGCTCACAGGAGACAACAAGCGCACCGCCGAAGCCATCCAGTCCGAAGTCGGTGTTGACCACGTAATAGCCGAGGTGCTCCCGCAGGATAAAGAACAGGAGATCCGCAAGCTGCAGCAATCCGGCAAAAAAGTGGCTATGGTCGGCGACGGTATAAACGACGCACCCGCACTTGCCCGCGCCGACGTCGGGATAGCTATCGGCGCGGGAACGGATATAGCAATGGAATCGGCAGACATAGTGCTTATGAAAAACGATCTGCTTGACGTGGCGGGCGCTATAGAGCTGAGCAAAGCAACGATCCGAAATATAAAAGAAAACTTGTTCTGGGCGTTCTTCTACAATGTCATAGGAATACCTATAGCCGCCGGGTGCCTCTACACAGCATTCGGACTGAAGCTCAATCCGATGATCGCCGCGCTGGCAATGAGTTTCAGCTCGGTGTTCGTTGTATCAAACGCTCTCAGGCTGCGATTTTTCAAGCCCAAGCATAATCACACAAAAGTATCTGAAACAGTAAGCAAACGGTCTCCCGAAACATCGAGAGCCGAAAGCATAAAAACAACACAACAACCAAATGAATCTTTTGGATCTGAAGGAGGAACTACAATGACAAAAGAACTGCATATTGAAGGGATGATGTGCCAAAACTGTGTTAAACATGTAACAAAGGCACTCGAAAGCATTGATGGTGTATCTGAGGTAAACGTAAGCCTCGAGGAAAAAAAGGCGACCGTAACCGTTCCCGGTTCGGTAAGCGACGACACATTGAAAAATGCCGTTACAGAAGAGGGTTATGAAGTCACAGAGGTAATATCCATATGAAAGCAGATAAAGACCGTGTAACACGCTCTATAAAGATAGCGCGCGGACAGCTCGATGGTATTCTGAGAATGATAGAGGAAGACAGATACTGTGTAGACATCTCCAACCAGATCATGGCGACACAGGCCATACTCAAAAAGGTGAACAGCGAGATACTGCACGCTCATATCCGCGGCTGCGTCCGCGAGGGGCTTCAGACGGACGAACCCAATCCCAAACTCGAGGAAGCGCTCGCGCTTCTTGATAAACTTATAACTTGAACTGAAAAGCGCGGTCAGCCACTACGGCGATCCGCGCTTTTTACAATATATCAAGGATATTGTCTGTATTGACGATACCCTCCGTGCCGTCATGCATTACTGACTGCCCATAGACTAAAGATCAAGAGCCTGTCAAAAGCTCTTGACCCATTCTTCATCTATTATATCAAGATTCTTTTCAAGCGGTATACCCTTGAACTTGTCAGCCTCACCCTCATTTTCCTCGATGAGCCTGCGCATCACGCGCACCGCATACTCGACTGTTTTTCTCAGCTCTCCGCCTCGGATCATACGGCCGAACACTACCGCAGAGAAAATATCACCGGTCCCGACGAAACGGACGTTTATATGGTCAAACGGGATATGATATATATCGCCTATGCTGTCGTCATAGCAGGTCACATAATATTTCCCGCCGCTTAGTATGCTCGTTATCACTACCGACTTCGCGCCCTCCGAATGCAGCTTCATCGCCAGCTCTTCTGCCTCTTCAAGCGTTACATCCGGCTTGTCCTCGTACATTCCGGCCAGAAACGCCGCCTCGGTCAGATTCGGAACGATTATCTCCGCCTGCGCGCACATGCTGCGCATATACGAAATCGTCTCCTTTGAGACCCCATGATAGAGTACCCCCTCATCGCCCATTATGGGATCAACATAGAGCTTGGCTCCATACTTCATCTGACTGCTGCAATAATCCAGTATCAGCTTCACCTGTTCCGCGGTGAGAATAAATCCGGTACATATAGCATCAAACGAAAAACCAAGCTCGTTCCATACACCGATCGACTTCCTCATATGATCCGTGGTGTCAAGTATATCAAATTTTCCGTAATCAAGCGTGTTGGAAACGATCGCAGTCGGCAGATTATACGCGTCAAAGCCCATATGCGTAAGCACCGGCAGCATTGCTGAGAGCGCCACCTTGCCGTAGCCCGGCAGATCGTTTACAAGCAGTATTTTATCTTCCATCAAAATATCCTTCCAATCCTATATCCATATGACCGCAGGTACCATCCAATGCGGTCTCATATCTCTATATTATGTACGGCTCCGTTACCGACGGCGCCTCAGAGCCCAGTGCGCGTAGCAGCTTCTAACCGAAGACGAGGTGGGAAGCCAATATGCTGCTCAGAGCCCAGTGCGCGTAGCAGCTTCATCCCCGACTCCCGCGCCGTCATCACCGCCGTTTTCACCGCGGACGCCTCGCCCGTGATAACTATTATCACCTCGTTCGAATGGCTCGTGCCGCTGCTCGGACGCAGTACCTTTACAAGCTCAGTCCCGGCAGATTTCAGTGCCGTATCAGCAATGACAAACCCTATCGGCGCCGGCGATGCGCAGACGAACCCAAACGGTTCCCCGACGCCAACTCCGAATGCCTTATTCACAGCCTCTCCACCTCTTGCCGAATACTGGAACTCCATATGTCCCGCTTCGCTTATGTATATCTCCCCGGCATACTCATGTATCTTGTCAAGAGCGATCTCCACCGCGCGGCGCACATCCGCAACATTCTCGCTACCCATGATTATGAAATTGCCGTGTCCGCCCCAGCCCTTGGTATCCCTCGGGATCTCTATGGACACGATCTCCGCCGGAGTCGATTTCACCGCCTCATCGCACGCCTGTATCTGCGCGCCCGCTCCTGTTCTTGAGCCGATAAGCCCGACCGCGCCGAACCGCTCAGGTATATCCATACGTCTCCGAAGCTCCGGATCTATATTTGCTATCACGAGCCCTATTGTATCGCAGACCTCCGCCCCGATAAACTCCGGCATCGAACAACTGTTAAACAGCGCCTCATCCACAATACGTCCCCCTTTCTCAAACTCATGCCGCCATAATGCGACAACTTTACTCATTCTATTCTACCACATATCAAGCACGATTGCAAGATATTTGCCGACTTTTATTCCTCATCTCAGCTCCGCGGCTGCGCGGAAGATACCGTTCCTGCCATAGGCGGCGAACATACCTCCGTATTTGTGCACCGCCCTTTCCGCGTTGCGCAGTCCTATACCGTGATCTTTCCCCGGTTTCCCGGGCGTCTGCTCCGAAAACGGATTTTCCACCGTAAAATAGCAGCTGCCACCGTTCCACCGTGCGGCGATCCTTATGTATCTCTCACTCTCCTCAAGCGCAAGACAGGCATCGACCGCATTTGCAATAAGATTAGATATTACAGCGCACAGATCGGTCCCGCTCATTGTGAGCCTGTCAAGAGGTTCTATAGAAAGCTCAAGGCTTATATTATGTTTCCTCGCCGCATAAAGCTTATCCCCCAGCACTGCATCGACCGCCCTGTTACCCGTCCTGTAAGGCAGTATCGTCTTTTCAAGCTCACCGCAGAATTTCTCAGTATACGCGCGCATACCCTCGCAGTCTCCGCGTGCGGCATATGCGCCTATCACCGCGGCATGGCTGAGCATGTCGTGCCAAAGCTCACGGCTACGCTCATAACGCTCCTCTATATCCGTATACAGCTCCGCCTCTTCGGATGCCGTATCCTGCATTTTCCCCGTGCCGGTCAGAACAAAGATCACAAACAGTGACGCGGAAAACACAAGACAGACCTCCGGTGTCCCTCCGCAGAGCATGCAGAACACTGCTCCGACAGACACAGACACCTTCAAAGACACTCCACGCGCACGGCAGCCGCACCGCATAAGTTCAAACGTCGCGGCAGTCAGCGCGATAAGCAATGAAAAACATAAACTAAGCGGCAGACTCGAAAAGCCAAGACTTTTCTCGGTACACTCCCAGAACGAATCAGAAACTGCATAGGCACACAAAGCCGCAGCCGCCGCATCTGCTGCCTTTGTCTTATCGATACAAAATTCCTCCATAGCCATACCTCACATATAAAGCATGAAT
>CAJFNT010000046.1 GCA_904395315.1 uncultured Clostridia bacterium | reverse complement strand
TTGCCGCGGCGATCGCAGTGCATATACCTGCCATACCGCCGCCCACGACACATAGGTCTGATACGATTTCTTTTCTGTCAAGCATTTCTTAAAATTACCTCCTTGACGAATAATTATTTTTATGATATTATAATAATATATTCAGAGAATAAAAACTTGCATATTTGAGTTGAAAAATATAAAAAAAATGCAGGAGAAAGAAATGGTAAATTTTGAAGATGATTTTTCGCAAGATACTGTATGTGAATATATGAAATATCTTATTAACGAATGCAACTTGAATGTATCCATTCATATTTCGGAAAAATACTTTATATTGAAATGCAATGATCAGATGAGTGAATTGCTGCAGTATAACAGGCATATCAGTCCGTACTGTGTATATGTAAAAAATGTAATGCAGCAGCAGAGAAAATGCGTAATATGTCAGAATATGGCTGCAAGGAAGTGCCTTCATCAAGCATCCTATATAGGTTCGTGTCATGCGGGGGTAAAGGAATATGTGCGCAGGATAGTTGTGGATCATGACGTCATGGGATTTGTAAGTGTAAGCGGCTATAAAGACGACAATGGACGCGTGAAATTAAATACTATATACGACAGATACCTCAAGCCGGAGCCTGTTCCAAAGCAATTGCTTGATGCGGTCATACCGCCTCTTTGTATAATGCTTTCAAAATTGTTTGAAAGTATAAGAGATGTGGTACCAAATGACACCTTGTATTCAAGAATACAAGATTATCTGGCAGAAAACCACAGTTCTGTCACACTGGATGATATAAGTAAAAAATTCAGCTATAGCAAGTCATACATAAGTCATATGTTTAAAAAAGAGAGCGGACTTACATTGAAAGCATATTGCAACAATTTAAAGATAGAGGATGCAACGCGACTTTTATATCAGACAGAGATCAGTGTCACCGAAATAGCCTTTATGGTTGGATTTAACAATTTCAGCTACTTCATAAATATATTTAAAAAAATTATGGGAATGACTCCTCTTGAATACAGAAATTCTATGAGGAAGAGACGGGAGAGTATAAACAATGCAAGGTAATATCCGCATAACATTTTGGGCGGATATTTTTTTTGTGATATAGTTTAAGAAATATCATTTTTGTTGAATTGAAAAAAAGCGGTAATTGAGATAAAATAATTGTGGGAAGAGTTCGGCAGAAGGAACGCCGAGAAATAGAACAAAAATATATTAAGGAGGAATCCAAATGAAGATAAAAAAGCTTTTATCGTTTGTACTTGCGGTAGGAATGGCGTCAACGTCATTTCCTACACTAAACGCATTGGCAACGAAGGGACCGGAATTGGGTGTCTATCTCAGCCATACGGTGCTCAGTCCTGGACAGTATATGAGAGACACCCAAGAGGTAATGGAGGGAGAACAGGTAATAGGCGAAAATGGCTGTGTTGCGCATTTCTCCGACACCGGCGTTTTGTCGCTTTATGGCACAATGACATTAGGTGAGGCACGCACGGGGAGTCAATGGGGTGTGATAGGCGGAACGGTAGGAGCGAGTGATCTTACGATACGTCTGCTTGACGGGGCTGATTACACGCTGAATTCTACGGGATACAGCGGTATATACGGAAATTATGAGCCTGTCAGAGTAGAAGGAGGCGGTAAGCTCACCATAAATACGAGCGGCGCGAGTCAGGCGGGTATCATGGTATATGGAAAAGATGGATCGGCTGATTCGGTGCCGACGGGTGTTACGATAACGGATAACGCTGAGGTGACTATAACAGGAACAAAGGGTATCGTATTGACGGGCGGAGCCGACGGTGATATAACGGTAACAGACGGCGCGGTCCTGACTGTTGATACCGACAGCGCGGCATTTACAAAAGCGCCTGTTATTGAGAAAGGCTCGGAGGTAACGGTAGGAGCAAGCTCAGAAGAGGCAGCAGCATGGGATGGAAGCACCGCGCTTACATCATATAATTATGTAAGGATAGAAGCTCCGGATGATGGCGGAGAAACGACGGATACCCCGGAGGAACCATCGGATACCCCGACGGAGCCTTCGGAGACAGCATCGGCAGAGCCGACGGAGACCGTTACGGAAGCTCCTTCAACTCCAGATCCTGATCTGCCGACTGAGAATTTCTCAAGATGGATAGGGATTCAGCCCGCGAGAGATGGGAAGATAGAATGGCTTTATGACGGACATTACATGATGCCGGATGGTACGCATCTGAGCACGGCCAATGACGGAGAGCCGGATGGGACCGAGGCGGTTTATTATGACGAGCAGACGGGAACGGTAACGTTCAGTAAAGACATAACGATTTACGGCGCCTCGGATGCAAGTGAATACAGGACATATTACGGCACGGGTATATCGTGGCAGTATGGAGTGGACAATGTTGATACGAACATGGTCATCCGCCTTGAAAACGGAGCGAATGTGACTATAGACGCGACAAACAGAGATGCGTTCACATATCTTTACGGTATTTACGGCAACGGCACTCTTGTTGTTACCGGAGATGGAACACTTACCATAAGGGCAAATGGAGGTACATCCGATAACTATGCAATGTGTGTATACAATGGCAAGGAAAGCTCCGGTCTGGGGAATATACTGATAAAGGATAATGTTACGCTTGAGCTCGAGGCCGCGGATGACAACGGTATAGGTATAGGTGTGTACGGCGATGGAGCGGGCAATATCACGCTTAAGGATAACGCCGTTCTGGAGGCGTACGGCGGCGCGGCAGCAATAAATAAAGAGCCGGTCATGCCGGACAATGCATCCGTGAATGTAGGTGAAAGCGCGGAAACGGCTGAGGCATGGGACGGGACTTCTGACATTACTAAGTATAAATACGTAAGAATCGACGCTTCAGGCGAAGAGCCTCAAGAGACAGAGCCGGCGGTCACGGAATCAGCAGCGCCTGCTACACCGGTGCCCTCGGAAACTCCCGCAACATCAACGCCTTCGGCAGCTCCGGCAACGACGGCCCCGGCTGAAACAGAAGCGCCTTCAGCGCTTCCGGAGTCGGGTATCATATGGCAGGATGACTACGAGAGATGGGCTACATATGATTGGCAGTCTCAAAATCTTGCGGAGATGCGCGTTGCAAACGGAGGAGATTACGGTAATATATACAGAATGAATATAGGCCTTTCTGAGGGACATGGTAAAGTGCTTGAGGTAACTGCGGCTGATTCGGCAGACAGAGGCTTTGACTGGTATCCTGATGATGTAATAGGCGCTGACGACTACGTTGAGATAAATGACGGAGTTCTGCGCATATCGGCGCAGGTATGCATACCGAGCGGCTTCGTTATGAACCAGGAAGATCAGGAGATCAACAACTATGTATGGACATGGTCAAAGGCTGCTCTTGAAGGAGATGCTCCGAACGATCTTGCATATCTGTTCAAGGTCGGAGTAACATATGGGGAAAACCGTGGACGGATAAGCTTCCAGACGGGAACGCCGAGCAATATCGTATCGGCAGACGCATCTAACAGTGTGAACATAGAGTTTGATACATGGCATACAATAGACACAGTCATCAATTATGATGCGGGTGTTATAGATTATTATGTAGATGGAAATCTTGTTACCTCATACCCGGGAGCACCGGACGATATAAGCAAATATTTCCCGGTTGCGTATATGCAGCTCCATCAGAACGGACGTTTTACCGAGAGCGATGATCCGCTGGTATTCCTTTGGGATAATTTCGCTGTTGAACTTTTAGACGATTCGTTTGGTGCTGAAGTTATTGAAAGCGGAGCTGATCATGTTGATGTAAGATTTACGAAGGCTGTATCTGACAGCGAACTTTCAAACGCTGAGGTATCTGTACGTATTGCGGGAGATGACGGCAGTCTGGCGGCTGCATCGGGATATACGAGACTTTCGGCTGACACTGTAAGGTTTACATTTGATTCCCTTTTGCCGGCGACCGCGTATGAGCTGGTGTTCGGAGCGGATACAGAATCTGCGTACGGCGACGGGACGATGGCGGCAGGCAGCATGGTAGTGTTCACAACACCCGCTTCTGTCACAGAAAGAACTCTTATCGATATGTCATTTGACGATGCGGACGGGGAGTACTGGCTCGTGCATTCGGCGTCATCGGATGATCTTTCATTTGTAGATGATGAGGCTAACACATCTGAGCATGCGGAGATAAGAGACGGAGTGCTCTATTACGATCATTATCTTGATGTGGAGGGTCAGGAAAGAAATGGTTTGAAATTCCCGTTTGATGATGGAACAACGGTGGACAGCGGAAAGATAACAGTAGAATTTGACGCGGGCATTTCAGGCGAAACAGGAAGAACGAGAGCTGTGTTTGGACTTGAAGATCCTGGAAAAACGGACACTGCATGGACACCGGCAACTGTTTTCGGCGGAATAGCTCCGTACGACGGCAGCCGACTGAGCTTCACTATGGCATCAGAGTCAACAAGAAACGCACTTACAGGCGACAGCGGTATGGATATAACAGCCGCAATAACAGCTCAGGAAGAGATGCATCATTATAAAATAGAGATAGATCTTGATACCAACAGCTATAAGCTTTATTATGATGGTGCACTTGCGGCTGACCTTGATTATATACCGGGCGGAAATGCAGAGAACAGCTTTGATTCGTTTATAATGAGCGGTGTATATGCATCGAGTGACCACGCAGCAGACTGTGACAGGACATTCATAATGTTAGACAATCTTAGTGTCACAGCTGAACATGCGACAGCATCTGTCGGTTCGGTCACATTTATAAAGTATGACGGCACTGAAAGCAGATACTCATCTGTAGTATCGGCGGGAACGAAAGAGATAAGACTTGATTTCACAAAGGAAATGGCTGAGGATACTGCTGAGCATATATCGATCGAAGGTATGGACGCATCTGATTATGAGGTGACATTCAACGGCTCAGAAGCTGTTATAACTTTTGTAAACTGCCTTGACGCGGATACTGCATATGTTTTAAGGATAGATGCTGACGTTAAGGATGCGGACGGAGGAGCAGCGGCAGGAGAAACTGTATACAGATTCACTTCGGACTCGGGAGAAGTTGTTTACGGAAAACCGGTCATAACAGACAACGGCGGAACGGTCACTGCGGAAGTTACGGTAGTAAACACGACTGCGAACGATATAAATAATTTCTATATGACTCTCGCAGCGTACAACAGTGAAGGCATGCTCACCGGAATAATACCGCTTGAAGCTGTATATTCAAAAACGGAAGGGTATACCAAAACCTTTACGGTGACCGGAGATACAGGGGCATTTTCCGAGGCGGATATGCTCGGAGCGTTTGTATTCAGTGATCTCATAAATATAAGACCGCTTACGGACAGCACGGAATTGCAGAGATGATTTCGGAAAGGAAGAAAATATGAAGAACATTTGGCGCGGGCTTACCGGCATGGCGGCAGCGCTGGCTGTTGCCGCGGTTACAGTACCGGCGTACGATGTTCACGCTGATGAAACGAATGCCGCTTATGCGGCATTCGGCGTATCAGGAGCAGAATGTGTGAACATGAGCGCCGAAAATATAGGGAGCCCTGATGAGATAGCGGAAGAACATGATGGGGAAACGGGATGGAGGATAGCTACATCCGGAGGAAGAGCGAATATAAGATGTAAGATAGACGATGACTTTATATACGAGCTTGACGGCAGCGGGAGCGTTATCGTAGAGGTCAGGTATTTTGACGACAGCTACGGCGGATTCTGTCTCTATTACGATTCAAAGTCCGGACCAAAGGGAGAGGCTGTGCAGCTTGAAAACAGCGGCATATGGAAAACAAAGGTGTTCAAGCTGTATGATGCATATTTCGGCAATAACATTTATACCGATGATCTCTGGATAACAACGAATAGACCGGACTTTATGGGCGTTTCGAGCGATCCTGTGCTTATAGGATCCGTAAGGATCGAAAAAAATGAAAAGGACGCGCCGTTTGTGATATCAGCGGAAACTGAAAAAACGGGAAATATATTTTTCGAGGGTGATGAGATAAAGTTCGATATAACTTATGATAACATCGTGGGAAAAGAATATGATATAATGCCGGAATACATAGTTCGTGACTATAACGGAGATGTTGTGAACACTGTCAGAACAAAATTGGCAGCAGCTCCGTCAGCCTCCGAAAGTATTCAGCTCGGGAATTTGCCGTACGGGATATATACTCTTGAAGTGAAGATCGAAGACGGCAATGTTGAGCAGAGCTATGTTACGGATTTTTCGTATGTGAGAAAAGCGGACGAAACGAATTATCATTTTGGAATGAATATACATTATGATGATGAAGAGTATAATACCGATG